>JBDTSN010000021.1:0-11363 GCA_039931145.1 Burkholderiales bacterium
CGCTTTGGGACGTGTTCGGCGAACAAGGGCATCCTGTGCGCGCGACGGTGAGCGACCTCGGCCCCCTGCTGCTCGCGCGCATGCTGGCGCTGAACGAGACACAGCAAGGCGTGCTGCAACTCGTCTTCAAGATCGCCGACGACAACGGCTTGCTGCTGCTCGACCTGAAAGATCTGCGCGCGATGCTGCAATACGTCGGCGAGAACGCAGCGCAGTTCACGACCGGCTACGGCAACGTGAGCGCGGCCAGCATCGGCGCGATCCAGCGCGGCCTGTTGCAGATCGAAGAGCAAGGCGGTGACAAGTTCTTCGGCGAGCCGATGCTCAACATCGCCGACTTCATGCAATCGGTGGACGGCAAGGGCGTCATCAACATCCTCGCCGCCGACAAGCTGCTCGCCGCACCGCGCCTGTACGCGACCTTCCTGCTGTGGATGTTGTCGGAACTGTTCGAGGCACTCCCCGAAGTGGGCGACCTCGATGCGCCCAAGCTCGTCTTTTTCTTCGACGAGGCGCATCTGCTGTTCAAGGACGCACCGGCCGCCCTCGTCGAGCGCATCGAACTCGTCGTGCGTCTCGTGCGCTCGAAGGGTGTCGGTGTCTACTTCGTGACGCAGAACCCACTCGACATTCCGGATGCTGTGCTCGGCCAACTCGGCAATCGCGTGCAGCACGCGTTGCGCGCCTTCACGCCGCGTGACCAGAAGGCGGTGAAGTCAGCGGCCGACACGATGCGGCCGAACGCCGGTCTCGACATCGGCGCCGCGATCACCGAGCTTGCCGTTGGCGAGGCGCTCGTGAGCTTCCTCGATGCCAAGGGTCGCCCCTGCCCGACGGAGCGCGTGTTCGTGCTACTGCCCGGCAGCCAGATCGGCCCGATCACGGCCGAGCAACGCCAGGCGTTGATCCAGGGCTCACTGGTGGCGGGGGTCTACGAGAATGGGGTCGATCGCGAATCGGCCTTCGAGATGCTCAAGGGACGCGCCACCGCCGGCGCTGGCAGCGCGGCGACTGGCGCCTCGCGCGGCCCCGCCGCGGGCAGCCCGCCGCCTGCCACGTCGGGCGGCGCACAGTCCGGCGAAGGCAGCATGCTCGACGGCCTCAAGGATGTGCTGTTCGGCTCCACCGGCCCGCGCGGCGGCAAACACGAAGGCCTCGCCGAATCGGCGGCGCGCTCGGCAATGCGCAGCATGGGTTCGTCCGTCGGGCGCGAGATCGTGCGCGGCGTGCTCGGCTCGCTGCTCGGCGGATCACGCAGGCGCTGATTGCGCGGGTCCGCGGCCGAGCGGGGACGCAGTCTCACCCAACACCGTTCGGGACTACGATAGATGCATCGACCGTGCGGACGCGGACGGCGGGGGATCGAACTCGATTGGCCAGGATATCGGCAGGGGCGAGTTGTCCGGGCAAGGAGGCGCGAAATGAGAAGTTGGGCTGTGCTGTTGCCATGCGCTCTACTCATCGCCTGCGCCAGCGCGCCCGAACCTGAATCACCCCTACGGATGTTCAGTGACGCGCGTTTTGCTGCCCCTTCCGAGCGCGTTAGCTCAGAGGAGGTGTTTGCGCTCAGTCCGGCAATGGAGTCATACCTGCAGCGCGAGATCGTCACGAAGCCCGGCAGCCGTAGTCTGGCGCACGCGCTCGTCGATGCCCTCTACACCAAGAGCGCGCTGAGACTCGAGTACGACTCCGCGATGACGCGAAATGCAGCGCAGGCGTTCGAGGCGCGCACCGGCAACTGCCTGTCGTTGGTCATCATGACAGCCGCATTCGCGAAGGCGCTTGGCATCCCGGTCTACTACCAGAGCGTCGCGACCGAAACGGTGTGGGCACGCAGCGGAGACATCGAGTTCGCGATCGACCATGTCAACCTGAGCCTCGGCAAGCGCGTGAGCGAAGTGGTGCGCGCGTCGCGCTTCCAGGACGTGCTCACGGTCGACTTTCTGCCGTCACAAGGTGATGCCAGGCAACAAATCTATGTGCTGCCCGAGAAGGCCGTGATTGCGATGTACATGAACAATCGCGCCGCAGAATTGCTCGTTCAGGGACGCTTGACCGACGCCTACTGGTACGCCCGAGAGGCCATCGTGCAGGACCCGGCGTTCGTACGCGCCTACAACACTCTCGGCGTCGTCTATCGCCGTCATGGCGACCTCGCCGATGCCGAGCGCGCCTTGCGCTACGCGCTCGAAATGGAACCGTCCAACGTACAAGTCATCTCCAATTTGGCACAAGTGCTCACCGATGGAGGGCGTGCCGCGGAGGCCGGCGTGCTGAGGCACAAGCTGGCCCAGTTGGAGGCCGAACCGCCATTCATCTTTTACGACCGTGGAGTGGCCGCGTACCGGCGAGGTGACTATGCCGCCGCGCTCGACCTTTTCAGGCGTGAAGTCGCGCGAGCGCCCTACTACCACGAGTTCCACTTCTGGCTGGCCCTCACCTACAGCAAGACGGGTGACTTGAATCGAGCGCGTCAGGAACTGGCGCTCGCGATGGAAAACAGCACGACCTACGCCGATCACGCACTCTACGCTGCGAAGCTGGAGCGACTTCAATCCCATCGCGCGCAGTAGCAGCGAGGCCAGGACCGGCTGATTTGCGAGGTGACATGTCGCGCCGTCGGCGCGCAGTTTGCGCGGCTCGGGCGGCACTCCGTCGCAATATGCTCGACCCGTGACTCGGATCCGTGCACATTGTGGTTGTCCCAACCACGAGCATGACCATGCACGACTTCCCACCCTTGATTGCCATTCTGAGCCACACCCCGCACTGGGTCTGGGTCTTGCTCGCGTTGCTGCTCGCCCTCGGTGTGTCGCAGTCGATGCCGCGCCAAGCCAGCGCGCGCCGCGTCACGGTGCTCCCGGCGCTGATGCTGGCGCTGTCGATCGGCGGCGTGGTCAGCAGCTTCGGCGTGGTGCCGGTCACGCTCATCGCATGGTCCGCCGGCCTGGCACTCGCCATCGTGCTCGGCGTCGAGCGCGTCGCCCCCAAGGGCGCCCGCTGGGTGCGCGACACGGCCCGCTTCGAGTTGCCCGGCAGTTGGTTGCCGATGGGCCTGATCCTCGGCCTCTTTTGCATCAAGTACGGCGTCGGTGTCGGCCTCGCGATCGTTCCGTCGCTTGCCTCAAACACGCCGTTCGAGGTGGGCGTCGCGTTCGCCTATGGCGCGTTCAGCGGCCTGTTCGCAGCGCGCGCGATCGCCCTGCGGCGGCTGGCGGCGCAGGCCTGATGTCATCCGCACGAGAATCCCTTCCCATGCCAGGCGCAACCGCCTCCCCGATCGCAGCGCAAGCCAACGCGCACCGATTCCTGCGGCGCGCGCTGCGGATTGCGACCCTGATCGTCGCGATCTCGGTCGCCATCGCGTTCATGTTCTCGCAGCGCTTCTGGATCACCTTCGTGTATTCGACGTCGATCGCGACCGGCTGCTGGTTCTTCATCGACAGCGGGCGGGTGCTTGTCGCACGCTGGCTGCAGCGCAGCCTCCCCGCGAGCGAGCGCCGCGCATGGCCGGGCTGGGGCCCGATGGCCGGTGTCCTCGTCGTCGGCACCGCGCTCGGGTACACGCTCGGCAATGCGTTCGCCAACCTCGTGCTTGGCACCGAATCGGCCGGGCTTCTCGCGAGCAATCCGCGCCAGGCGCTCGGGATGCTCGTCTTCGCGCTTATGCCGGGCGTCGGTGCGACGTACTTTTTCTATTCACGCGCACGCATTGCAGAGACCGAAGCGCGTGCGCTGACCGCGCAGCGCGAAGCGGCCGAGAACCAGCTGCGCCTGCTCGAATCGCAGCTCGAGCCGCACATGCTTTTCAACACGCTCGCCAACCTGCGCGTGCTGATCGGCACCGACCCGCCGCGTGCGCAGGCGATGCTCGACCAGTTGATCGCCTTCCTGCGCGCAACGCTCGCCGCTTCGCGCACCGGCACGCACTCGCTCGCGGCGGAGTTCGCACGCCTGGCCGACTACCTGGCGCTGATGCAGGTGCGCATGGGCGATCGATTGCGCTACGACTTCAATCTGCCGCCGCAACTTGCCGACGCCGGGCTGCCGCCGCTGCTGCTGCAGCCGTTGGTCGAAAACAGCATCAAGCACGCACTGGAGCCGAGCGTGTCGGGCGGCCGCATCAGCGTCAGCGCAACGCGTGAAGGAACTCAACTCGTGCTGCGCGTGCGGGACACCGGCGCCGGGCCAGGCGATGCCCCAGCCGAGGGCACGCAATTCGGCCTTGCGCAAGTGCGCGCGCGTCTCGCGGCGCTGCACGGCGAGAACGCATCGCTCACGCTCGTCGCAGCGAACGATGCCGAAGGCGGCACGGTGGCCACGCTACGGCTGCCCATGAAGACCAGAGCCTGACCGCGCTTGCTCTCGCCAACTACACGCCATCGCGTCGCCCTGCCGAACCCGAAATGCCGCTACGCTGAAGCCATCACATGAGCGCCGCCACTGCCCTGATTGCCGAAGACGAAGCGCTGCTTCGCGCCGAGTTGCAGACCGAACTGGCGCGCCTGTGGCCGGCGCTGCGCATCGTCGCGAGCGTCGCGCACGGCGCGGCGGCCGTCGAGCAAGCCCTCGCACTGCGGCCGCAGGTGCTCTTCCTCGACATCCGCATGCCCGGCATGAGTGGGCTCGAAGCCGCCCAGGCGCTCGCCGAGGATTGGCCCGAAGGCCTTGCCTTCCCGTTGATCGTCTTCGTCACTGCCTATGACCAGTACGCGCTGCAGGCCTTCGAGCACGCAGCGTTCGACTATGTCGTCAAGCCCGTCCAGACTGAGCGCCTCGCGCGAACCTGTATTCGTCTGCAAGCCGCGCTCGCCGCGCGCGCTAAGACGCCACCGGCACTCGACGAGACCCTCGCCCAGTTGCGTGAAGTGCTCGGCGCTACCGCGCTGACACCTGGCGCACTTCGGCTGAGCGTCATTCAGGCCGGCGTCGGCACTGCGATTCACCTGGTGCCGATCGACGAAGTGATCTACTTCGAGGCCGCCGACAAATACGTGCGCGTCGTCACCGCCGAACGCGAACACCTGATCCGCACCTCGCTGCGCGAATTGATTCCCCAACTCGACCCGCAGCGCTTCTGGCAGGTGCACCGCGGCACGGTGGTGCGCGCCGACTCGATCACGACTGCGGTGCGCGAGGAAACCGGCAAGTTCACGCTCAGCCTGCGCGGCTTGCCCGACAAGCTCATCGCGAGCCGGCTCTACGCGCACTTGTTCAAGGCGATGTAGCCGATGCTGCCAAGCGCTCTCGAACCCGCAGTGCCCACGGCGACTCGCTGCCATAGCGGCTGCGATACGCCGCGTCGAGATCAGCCCACCCAAACCACAGGAGACTTCGAATGAGCAACACCACTCGCACCGACGACATCGAGGCCCGCGCGCGCCGCCGCGTCGGCATGAAGCTGGGCTTCTACACGCACGCCCTCGTCTATGTACTCGTCAACCTCGGCCTGTTCGCGATCAATACGTTCCGGGGCGGCGAGTACTGGGCAATCTGGCCGATGGCGGGCTGGGGTCTTGGCCTGGCGATCCACGGCGTCGTCACCTTCATCAACCTGCGCGGCGAAGGCATGCGCGAGCGCATGCTCAAGGATGAGATCGAGCGCCTGCAGCGCCGCGGATAGGCCAGCAGACCAGGTCAGAGGCGACCGCGCCGATAGAATCGGTCGCACCTCTCCCAGCGCCGTGCGGCTTGCGCGCGGCCCCGCTCATGACCGCCCCCAAAGAAGAAGCGAAGCCCGGCAATTTCCTGCGCGCGATCATCGAACGCGACCTCGCCGCCGGCACCTACGCTGGTCGTCATTTCGCCGGCACGCCGGGAGATGCTGCGCATCACGCGGCAGGGCCGATCGACGCTGCGCGCATCCGCACGCGCTTCCCGCCCGAGCCGAACGGCTACCTGCACATCGGCCACGCGAAGAGCATCTGCCTGAACTTCGGCCTCGCGCGCGACTACGGCGGCGTGTGCCACCTGCGCTTCGACGACACAAACCCGGAGAAGGAGGAACAGGAGTACGTCGACGCGATCCTCGACGCGGTGCACTGGCTCGGCTTCGACTGGACCGCGAACGGCATCGAGCACCTCTACTACGCGAGCAACTATTTCGACTTCATGTACCGCGCCGCCGAGGCCCTGATCGAGGCCGGCCACGCCTACGTCGACGAACAAAGCGCCGAGCAGATGCGCGCGAGCCGCGGCGACTTCAACACGCCCGGCACCGCAAGCCCGTTTCGCGACCGGACGCCGGCCGAGAACCTGGCGCGCTTTCGCGCGATGCGTGACGGCGAGCTTGCCGACGGCGCGGCCGTGCTGCGCGCAAAGATCGACATGGCGAGCCCGAACATCAACCTGCGCGACCCGGCGCTTTACCGCATCAAGCGCGCGACGCACCACAACACGGGGGACGCCTGGTGCATCTACCCGATGTACACCTACGCGCACCCGATCGAGGATGCGCTCGAAGGCATCACACACAGCATCTGCACGCTCGAGTTCGAGGACCAGCGGCCGTTCTACGACTGGCTGCTCGACACGCTGTGCACGCTCGGGCTGCTGGCGCAACCGCGCCCGCACCAATATGAGTTCGCGCGCCTGAATATCACCTATGTCGTCACCAGCAAGCGCAAGCTCCGGCAATTGGTGGACGAGGGCATCGTCGCCGGCTGGGACGACCCGCGGATGCCGACGATCGCCGGGCTGCGTCGGCGCGGCTACACGCCCGAGGCGATCCAGCTCTTCGCCGAGCGCACCGGCGTCAGCAAGGCAGGCGGCTGGACCGACTATTCCAGCCTCGACATCGCACTGCGCGACGACCTCGATCCGAAAGCCGCGCGCGCGATGGCGGTGCTCGATCCGCTGCGCCTCGTGCTGACGAACTGGGACGAGGTGATGGGCGCCGGCACGATCGACGCCTGCAGCGCGCCGGTGCATCCGGCACAGCCGGAACGCGGGCGGCGCAGCTTCGGCATCGGGCGCGAGCTCTGGATCGAACGCGACGACTTCATGGAGCAGCCGGCGAAAGGCTACTTCCGCCTCTTCCCCGGCAACCGTGTGCGGCTCAAGTACGGCCACGTGATCGAATGCACGGGTTGCACGAAGGACACCGAGGGCCACGTCGTCGAAGTGCAGGCCGTGCTCGTGCCGGACACAAAGAGCGGCACACCGGGCGCCGACGCGGTCAAGGTCAAGGGCGTCATCACCTGGGTCGGCGCCGCCGACGGCGTCAAAGCCGAAGTACGCCTCTACGAGCGCCTTTTCACCGACGAGAAGCCCGACGTCGGCGGGCGCGACTTCAAGGCGAGTCTCAATTCGCACAGCCTGAAGGTAGTCACCGCGATCATCGAGCCTTCGCTCGCGAAAGCGCTACCCGACGACAGTTTTCAGTTCGAGCGCCACGGCTACTTCGTCGCCGACCGCGTCGATCACGGTGAGCGCCGGATCGTCTTCAACCGGACGGCGACGCTGGAGGAAACATTCGCGAAGTGAGGCGCATCGCACACGCCCGGACGCAACCGGCATCGCATCGGCGAGCATGGCCTGAGCGTGTGAGAAGCCATCGGATGCTGAAACGATGACGCCGCAACCCCGCGGCCTTCGCGTCATCGCGATGTTCGAAGCGGCGAAGGGCGCGGTCGTGCTGCTGGCCGGCTTCGGCGTGCTCGTC
This sequence comes from Burkholderiales bacterium, assembly GCA_039931145.1. Lineage (GTDB taxonomy): Bacteria > Pseudomonadota > Gammaproteobacteria > Burkholderiales > Burkholderiaceae_C > CAIKUF01. Next base: position 7,664 of record JBDTSN010000021.1, read on the forward strand.
TTCGTTGACCATGGCACGGCGCAGATGGCCGACGCGCTGGTGAAACACCTGCACCTGAATCCCGCCAATCATGTGCCGCGCGTGTTCCTCAAGCTGATAAGCGACACCTCGAACCAGCAACTGCAATTGCTTGCGGCGGGCGCCCTCGCCTACGCGGCGCTGCGTCTCGCAGAAGCCGTCGGCCTTTGGCGCGCACGCGCCTGGGCCGAGTGGTTGTCGGTCGTGAGCGGCTGCATCTACGTCCCGTTCGAGCTCTACGAACTCTCGCGCGGCGTCACGCCGCTCCGGCTCGGGATGCTGCTTCTCAATCTCGGCGTCGTCGCCTACATGTCCGTCGCCTTGTGGCGCGCCGGGCAGAATCGCTGAGCGCGCCTGTCCTGCGCCGCCTGGCTTGGGCTACGCCGGGCGTTCATGCAGCCGACGCCGGCAGGCCATCGATTTCCACCGGTTCGATCTCGTCGGCAAGTTCGAAGCCGAACACCTGCGCATAGAAGCTCGCCTCGGCCTCGAGCGCACGCTGCACGTTCTCCTTGCGCCGGAAGCCATGGCCCTCGCCCTCGAACTCGAGATAGGCGACCGGAACGCCTCTGGTCTTCAGCGCGGCAACCATCATCTGCGATTGCGCCGGCACCACCACCTTGTCGTCCAGGCCCTGGAGGAAGATCACCGGGCAATCGATGCGGTTGGCGTGCTGCGCCGGCGAGCGCTCGGCGTAGAGCCGGTCGCGCTCGGGCGGCGACCCGATCAACCAGGCGTTGTAGCGTGACTCGAACTTGTGCGTGTCTTCGTCGAGCGTCTTCAGGTCGCTCACGCCGTAGTAGCTCGCGCCGGCCTTGAAGACGTCGTGGAAAGCGAGCGCCGACAGCGTCGTGAAGCCGCCGGCGCTGCCACCGCGAATCGCCATGCGATCGGGGTCGACCCGGCCAAGCGCCGCGAGATGGCGCGCACCGGCAACGCAGTCCTCGACATCGACGACGCCCCACTGGCCCTTGAGCAGTTCGCGGTAAGCCCGGCCGTAGCCCGTGCTGCCGCCGTAGTTCACATCGAGTACCGCGAAACCGCGGCTGGTCCAGAACTGATAGGCAAGGCGGAGGCTGCCGCCGCTCATGCTCGTCGGCCCGCCGTGGCTGCAGACAAGCAGCGGCGGCAACTCACCTGCGGGCGCAGCGAAGTCGCGATTGCGCGGTGGATAGAAGAAGGCATGTGCGGTGCGCCCGTTCGCGCTCGGGAACTCGATCGGCTCGGCCGCCGAGAGATAGCCTGCGTCCGGCAGCGCATCGACGCTGCGCGCAAGCACTTCGTGCGCCCCGCTTGCGAGATCGATGCGAACGAGCTGGGAAGCCTCGAATGCCGACGCGGCAATCGCCAGCACGCAGGCTTCGCCGACGACGAGATCATCGATGTCGTTGAACGGCGTAGCGATCGGCTCGACCGTGCCGTCAGGAAGCCCAATGCGCAGCAGACGCGCAAGGCCATCCTCGATGCAGACGGCGACGATCTCGTGATCACTGGTGAAGACGTAGCTCGACTGCCCGAAGACCCACATCGGCCGGCCAAACTCCGCGCTCATCGGGCACACGCCTTCGAGCGTGTCACCCGCCACGCGATACAGATTCCACCAGCCGCTGCGATCCGAGACGACGAAGAGTTCGCCGCGCGGTGACCATCGTGGCTGACACAGCGCCTCATCGGCGCCGCCCGCGACGCACCGCGCGTTCGCGAGATCGCCGGCAGCGTCGAACTCAGCCAGCCACAGCTCGGTGCCTTCCCACGGCATGTGGGGATGGTTCCAGCACAGCCACGCGAGTTGCCGGCCGTCGGGAGACAGGCGTGGCGCGGCGTAGAAGTCGAATCCGCTCGCGAGCACGCGGCTCTCGCCTGACGCATCGAGAGCGATCGTCGCGATCATGTTGCTCGCTTCCTCGCCGTCGCGGGTGTGGTCTTCGCGCACCGCGATCAGCCGTTTGCGCGACGCATCGAGCACAAAGTCCGCGTGACGCAGTCGGCTGTCCGCGGTCAGCGCGACGGGTGCCGCGTCACCCTCTTGAACATAGACGAGGTTGTCGGCGAAGTTCGAAAGGTAGATCGCGCCACCCGCGACAAGCGATGCCCCGCCCCCGTATTCATGCACACGGCTACGCACGTTGAATGGCGCCGGTGTGACGATCTGGCTTGCGTGATGCGGCTCCCCGCGCACGATCGCGATCCGGCCGCCCTCGGCTGCCAGCCCTTCGAGCCAATAGACTTGCCCGCCATCGATCTGCGGCGCCGCGAGCGGCTTGGCTCCCGCCGCCAGGCGCTGCGCCGACAGGGGAGACTTCCAGGTGCCGTAGGGGGCCGTCGTTGGGCGCTTCATCGCATCATCCTTTGGCGCATTGGAGCGCAGACGCGGAAGGTTTTACCAGAGACCCGCTGCGCTGTTAGCGGCCACTTGGGCCGCGAACGCAGACCACGCATCCGGCCGCACAACGACAAAGGGGTTCGACGCGAGCCGAACCCCTTTGTGCGACACGCAGCGGCAGAGCGCCGCCGCAGTCGTTGCTAAAACGTCTATCAGGCGGCTGCAGCGGCCGTCGTCCGGCGCTTGGCGCGCGTCGCCTTGGCCTTCGTCGCAGCCACGACCTTGCGCGGCGCGGCGGCCTTGCGGCTCACTGCAGTCTTGGTCGCCGCGGCTTTGCGAACAATCTTGCGCTTGGTGGTCGTGGCCGACTTCTTCGCACGCACGACAGCCTTGCCAACCGCGTTCTTCTTGCCACCGGCTGCACGTGCCAGCGCGTCGGCGCCTTCGGCAACCTTGGCCGACACGGTGCGCGCCACTTGCGCGCCAGGCAGGCTCATGCGAACGGCGGCCTCGAGGCCATTGACGACCATCGTGTTGTCGATGCCGGCGGTGAACTTGGCCACCTTCGTGACGCCGACGACGGCCGTCTCGGAGGACACCTCGATCACCTTGTCGGAGCGCGAAGCGACTTCGCCGACGCCCTTGACGATGATGTCGGACAGGTCGCCGCGGAACTGCGCGACCGTCTTCGTCAATTGCGGAGCGACCTTCTCGGTGCGGCTGTAAACGTTGTCGATGCCACTGTTGACGACATCGATCAGGCGCAGGCTGCCGACGCGATACGCATCGACGGCGAACATTGCCGCGTTGCGATAGTTTTCGATTGTTTCCAGCGTCACGCTACTCAGGGTTTGGGTGGTCATGATGTTCGCTTTCGAGGTTGAAGTGAGAGAAATGTGAGAAGTTCCTCGTTCAGCTCACTCAACGGGTCATCCCCATGTGTTGCGCGTTCTGACGATGGAGTCAGTATCCGCACAAACCCTAGAGAGCGACACCCAGAAACTGGATGCGCTCTAGACACAGCTCTCAAATCCGCGCCGTGCGGGTCACGCGGTAAGCTCGGCAAAGCGATGTAGATCGACATTGCCGCCGCTGATCAGCACGCCAACGCGGCGCCCTGCAAGCGGCAGCCCCGCGTGGCAGGCGCCCGCGAAACCGAGGCAACCGGTCGGCTCGACAACCAATTTCATGCGCTCGGCGAAGAAGCGCATCGCCTGCACGAGCTGTGCATCGCTCGCGGTGACGATGTCGTTCACGTCGCGCCGGATGATCGCAAACGTGAGCTCACCCAGATGCTGCGTCTGCGCGCCGTCGGCGATCGTCTTCGGCGTCTCGATGTGGACGATCTCGCCGCGTGCG
>JBDTSN010000022.1:0-10945 GCA_039931145.1 Burkholderiales bacterium
GGCGGCACCGAATACCTGCTGCCGGCGCTTGTCAGCGAAGGCACGCGCCGCGGCATGAGCTACAACCACATGGCGCGCGTCACCAGCTGGACGCCGGCGCAACGCTTCGGCCTGAACCGCAAGGGTGACATCGCCGAGGGCTTCGACGCCGACATCGCCATCGTCGATCCGGCGCACACGTGGACCATCGCGGCGAAGGATTCGCCTTCCACCCAGGGCTACACACCCTTCGAAGGGCTGGACCTGTCGGCGCGGGTCGATGCCACGTTTCTGCGTGGCATGAAGATCTTCGAAGACGGCCAGGTGATCGGCAAGCCGCGTGGCCAGTATCTGCATCGGCCTACCGCTTGAAAGATGACGTGAAGGACAGCGTGAAACCGCGCGTCGTTCGCGCAAAGCGGTTGCCGGGCGACACGCTCGAAATGCCGGTCGCAATCGCCGGTGCCGGCGTCTGCGGTTTGACCGCCGCGTTGATGCTGCTACTGGCCAACAACGGCTTTGGCGGCAATGAAGCGATGGTGCGCGAACGGCTGCCCGAGAGTAACGGCCTGCTCAGTGCTGCGGCAGGCGGTTTCATCGCGGCGCGCACGGCTGCACGGCAACTGCGCGGCTGACACAACGCTCCACTACGAGAGGCCTTCGATGACGACGACGCACAACCTGGCGCAGCGGCTCGCGGAACCCCGCGCATTGTTGGCGCCGGGCATCTACGACGCGCTGTCGGCACTGATCGCCGAGCAGGCCGGCTTCGAGGCGCTTTACCTGTCTGGCGCATCGATTGCGTACACCCGCCTGGGCCGCTCCGACATCGGCCTGACCACCTTCAGCGAAGTGCAGGACACCCTGGCGCGCATCACCGAGCGGGTTAGAGTGCCGGTGATCGTCGACGCCGACACCGGCTTCGGCAACGCGTTGAACGTGCAACGCACGGTGCGCGGCTTCGAGCGCGCGGGCGCGACGATGATCCAGCTGGAGGACCAGAGCTTCCCGAAGCGCTGCGGCCATCTCGACGGCAAGAGCGTGATCCCCTGCGCCGAGATGCAGGGCAAGCTGCGCGCGGCACTGGACGCACGCGCCAGCGCCAACACGCTGATCCTGGCGCGCACCGACGCGCTCGCCGTTGAAGGCCTGGAGGCTGCGCTGGACCGCGCGGAGGCCTATCTGGACTGCGGTGTCGACGCCTTGTTCATCGAGGCACTGCGCACGCCGCAGCAGATGGACGCGGCTTGCGCGCGCTTCGCCCGTCGTGTGCCGTTACTGGCCAACATGGTCGAAGGCGGCAAGACGCCGGTGCAGAGCACCGAGGAGTTGGAACGGCGCGGCTTTCGGATCGTGATCTTTCCAGGCGGAGCGGCGCGGGCCGTTGCGCATGGCCTGTCAGGCTACTACGCAAGCCTGCGCCAGCATGGCAGCACCATGCCGTGGGCGGACCGCATGCTCGACTTCGATGGCTTGAACGCGCTCATCGGCACGGCCGAGCTGATCGACCTTGGGAAGCGGTATGAGCAGGGAGCGGGTCACGCGAAATGAGCACCATGGTGGCGACGTCAACTCCCATCCATTGTCACCAAGCTTATTCCTCGTTGGGATCATGAGTCCGGCGCCAGACTCATACTTGGTTGGACAAATCTGGCTCACGTCGCTTGCCGACCACATGCCAATCTACGGCGCCCCCGCGACTCTGAGGTCAATGACTCAGCCAAATGAAACCTGAACGACACAGAACCCTGTTCGACAAAATCTGGGAGCGCCACGTAGTGCTGCAGCGACCGGATGGGCCGGCGCTGCTGTATGTCGATCGTGACTTCGCGCACGAGGGAGCATTTCACGCGTTTGCGGATCTGCGTCGACGTGGGCTGTCGGTTCGCACCCCGAAACATGTCTTCGGCTTTGCCGATCACTACGTGCCAACTCACAGCCGGCGTATCGAAGATGCGCCCAATGAGCGAGTGCGGACCGTGTTGCGCGAATTTGAGACCAACATGCAATGGGGTGGCATTACAGGATTCAGGATAGATGACTCACGCCAAGGCATCGTGCATGTTGTCGGGGCTGAGCTGGGTATCTCGCAGCCGGGTATGACGATCGTCGCAAACGACAGCCATACCTCCACCCACGGAGCGCTCGGCGCGATCGCCTTCGGCATCGGCCAGTCCGAAACAACACAGGTCATCGCCACGCATACGCTCTGGCAGAAACGCCCGGCGCTCATGCGTATCGCGGTGCAGGGCAAGTGCGGGAACGGGGTCTATGCGAAGGATGTCATCCTCGCGATTCTTGCCAAGGTGGGCGCCTCGGGCGCGATCGGGTACGCGATCGAGTACGTCGGCGATGTCATCGAGCAGATGTCGATCGAAGAGCGGCTCACGGTGTGCAACATGTCGATCGAACTCGGTGCCCGCTGCGGCATGGTGGCGCCCGATGACACCACCATCGAGTATCTGTATCAGAGGCCGCACGCTCCGGCGGGTGCTCAATGGGATGCGGCGGTCGACTACTGGCGAACTCTGCCGAGCGATGCCGGTGCGCAGTTCCAGCACGAAGTGACGATTGATGGAGCCGATATCGCTCCCATGGTCACTTGGGGAACGAGCCCTGATACCGCGGTCGCGATCGATGCGCTCGTGCCGGACCCCCAGCATCTCGGTGCCGCGGAACGCGCTTCCGCGCAAAAGGCACTCGATTACATGGGCATCACACCCGGGACCCTGATGTCGGACATTCGCGTCGATCGCGTGTTCATCGGTTCCTGCACCAACAGCCGGATCGAAGATTTGCGCGCTGCCGCTGCCGTGGCCGCCGGGCGCAAAGTACGGGTGCCATCGATGGTGGTGCCGGGATCGACAGCGGTGAAGCGTCAGGCGGAGGCAGAAGGCCTGGACCGGATCTTCACTGCGGCCGGATTTGAATGGCGACATTCCGGTTGTTCAATGTGCGTGGCGATCAATGGCGATGTGGTGCCGCCGGGCGAGCGTTGCGCGTCGACGTCAAACCGGAATTTCGTTGGGCGCCAGGGGATGAACTCACGCACGCACCTCATGAGTCCTGCGATGGCGGCAGCGGCGGCCGTGACCGGGCGGCTGACCGACGTGCGGCGCTTGCTGGATCGAGCCTGAGGCAGAAACCATGCAACCGTTCATTCGCGAAACCGCCGTTGCCGCACCCATCGAAGGCCTCAACATCGATACTGATCAAATCCTGCCAGGGCGCTTCCTCAAATCCGATCGGGCGGCCGGCTACGGCGGCTTTCTGTTTCATGATCTGCGCTTCGATGCAACCGGTCGTGAAAAAGCGGATTTCATTCTGAACCGCCCGCCGTTCAATTCCGCGGGCATTCTCGTCGTCGATGAGAACTTCGGCTGTGGTTCATCGCGCGAGGGTGCGGTGTACGCGCTGTACGACTTCGGAATCCGCGTGGTCATCGCACCGAGTTTCGGTGATATTTTCTACAGCAACAGTCTCAAGAACGCGTTGTTGCCTGCGATCGTGCCCGCGCAATTCGCGGCGGCGCTGCGCCGGGAGTTGTGTGTCTCTGCCAATCCGCGCCTCACGGTGGATCTGGAGACCATGACAGTCAGCTCCACCAGTGGTCAGTCATCGAAGTTCGAACTCGATGCGTTCAACCGAGAATGCCTGATGAAGGGTGTTGATGAAGTCGGGCTGGCGCTGCAGCAGGGCTCTGCCATCGAGGCCTTCGAACGCGGCTACTATCAACAGGCGCCGTGGTTAGAGTAAATGTTTTCGACGCCGATCGGCGAGACGTTCTTGCACGCAAGCTTTGCCATCGGGGCGTAAGTCTGAGCGCATTGCCTCATCCGGGCACTTCGATAGCCCTGGAACCGCTCGGTCAGCGCGATCACTTCATCCACCAGCGCCCGAGAGTTCGAGACTCGCGCCAGCCGACGGTCAATCAGCCCTTTCAGTTCGTCCGCCTAGAACCGCACCACATACGGCCGGTAACTGCGCTCGCGGACCCCCGGCAGCAGTGCGGATTCGGCCTGCGTCGGTCGACTCTGGATCCAGCTTTGAAAAGCTACTTCGAATCTCATCTTTCGGTTCTCCTGCATTTGGCGGAGCCGGCTCATGGCGGCGTGTTGCATAACACTCCACAAACCGGACAGCCTGCTTGGTAAGAACCCGACAACTCATTTGCTCCCGACACTCGAAACACTAGCGTTGACACGATGTCAAATGCTCGCCTAAGATGGCCCGGTAAACACGAGTAACCTGCGATGGAATCGTGTCGTTCCGCGGCAAACCGCAAAGAGGCAGAACACATGAACTCCAGAGTTGGCAGTACGCGTTGGTTGAATGCTTCGGGCCGCGCGATCGTGGCGAGTGCCTTGTTGGTCTTCGGGTCAACCGCCATGGCGCAGACGACCGAGGTCGTGCTCGGATTCTCGTTGCCGCTCACGGGCGGTGCGGCTAAGGAGGGCAACGAAGCGCGCGTCGGCGCCGAGATCGCTGCTAGCTACCTTGCGTCCCAAGGCGGCTTCAAGGTGGGCAGCCAGACGGTGAACTTCAAAGTCGTGTTCGAGGACGACAAGTGCAACCCACAAGCGGCGACCGAGGCAGCCAACCGGCTCGTCACGGCTGGCGCCAAGTTCGTGGGCGGCAGCTTCTGCAGTTCTGCGGCACTGGCGCAAATGCCCGTTTTCGCCGCCCTGAAAGTTCCACAGATTGTGTACGCGTATGCCGACGACCTCACCGGCGCAGCGCGCAAGCAGGCCGGCGCCGACATGTCGGTCAGGCTCGGTGCGAACGCCGCCATCGAGATGGCGCCGCTGGCGAAGTACGCCGTTCTCCACGAGAAGCACAAGAAGTTCTTCGCCATGGCCCAGAACACCGACTTCGGTCGCAGCATGGTCAAGCAGTTTCGCAAGACTGCCGAGCAGCTCGGGGGTTCGTTCGTGGCTGAGCCCGAGTACTTCCCTTTCGCTGCCACCGACTACCGAACCCTCCTGACCAAGGCCAAGAACTCCGGGGCAGATGCCATCCTCGCCATCGGACTTGCCCAAGAGACGATCGGCATCATGGGACAGCACAAGGAACTGGGCATATCGCAACCGGTGTTCGGCAGCGACCTGCTGGGCGATGCCTCGGTGATGAGCGCCGTCGGTAACACGCTCCCTGGCGCCTTCGGCCCCTGGTACTACGACGATGGTACGCAGCCTCGCGAGTTTCCCCGCACTAAGGCCGAGAGTGGGGCGACGCTCATGCGCACCGTCGTCAGCGCAAAGACCGGAAAGGATCCGAGCCGGAACCACGGCTTGGGATGGGGCACAGTCATGCTCCTCAAGCAAGCGATGGCGCGCTCCGGCAGCATCGAGCCCAAGGCCGTCATGCAGGAAGTCCTCTCCGGCCATGTCTTCGAACTGCCCTACGGCGATTACGGCTTCCGCCCGTGCGGCCAGGCCGACATGAGAGCAGGGGTGGCAGGGTTCACCTTGAAAAGTCGCGTCCTCATGACCGACCGCGATTACGCCGGCACGGCTCCAGTGGTGTTGACGAGCGACGACCTCTGCAAGTGAACTCAGAGCGCGCGGGCCGGGGCCGGCGCGCGCAGGTGGGCGGACTGCCGTTGCGGTACCCCGACCACGGCGATGGAGAGCCATGACAACGCAACATGAAGACGCTGCCAAGGTTGCACTCCGTTCGCTCGACGCAATGGAGCGTCGGGACCTCGACGAGGCCAGAGCATGCTTTGCCGCTGTCTTCACGATGGTGTTCCCTGGCCCGGCCGAGTTCAAGGACCTCGACGCGATGGTGGCCGCCTCCGCGTCGCGCTACAGAAGCATCGCCAAGCACATCGAGGCGACCGAAGCATTCAACGGTGGCGGTGCGGCCGGCACCAGCGGTGACCGCGACCACGTGTCTGTCGTGTACGTGCGCGGCACCTTGCTCGGCGTGAACCTTCACGGTGTCCCCTTCGAGGGCGTTCGCTTTATCGACCGCTTTGAAGTGCAGGGCGGCCTCATCCGGCGTCAGGATGTTTGGAACGACTTGTCGGAGAGCGGCGTGCTGGCGCGCTACGCCTGATCCCGCGGCCAGACCCCCAGACCCGTGGACATAGTCGTCCAACTGCTCCTCAACGCGTTACATACCAGCAGCCTCTACGCACTGGTGGCGCTGGGTCTGACGCTCGTGATGGGCGTGCTCGACATCGCCGACTTCGCTCAGGGGGCACTCTACATGCTGGGGGCGTACGTGACGTATTACGCCACCACCTCGTTCGGAGTTCCCTTCTTCCTCGCCCTTCCACTGGCCATGCTGGCCGGCGCCGCCATCGCGGCGCTCAACTACGTGGCCGTGTATCGGCCGCTCAGGCGCTTCAGTGGCGCCACCACCTTCATCGCGGCGCTCGGGTTGCTGCTGATCTTGCAGAACCTCGCCCTGCTGGCCTTCGGAGCCGACTTCCGCCTGGTACAGGCGCCACTCGGCAGCCTGCGCATCCATGTGCTGGGCGCAACCTGGACCGGTTACCAGGCTCTGCTGGTCGGCTCGGTGGTCGTGCTGGTGGCGATCACCTGGTTGTTCCTCATGCGCACGAGCATCGGCAGATCGCTCCGGGCCATCGCGCAGAACCGGAACGGCGCCCTGGTGGTCGGGCTCAACGTGTTCCGCGTCGAGGTGGTCGCCTTCGCCTTGGCGGGAGCGCTGGCCGGCGCCGGGGGCACGCTGTCTTCTGCTGTCAACGCGTTCGACCCCAGCATCGCGGCCCTCGTGGTCATCAAGGCCTTCGCCATCGTCATCTTCGCTGGGATGGGGAGCATTCCCGGCGCGATCGTCGGCTCTTTGCTCGTCGGGTTCGCCGAGACCTTCACCGGCGGCTTCGTCAGCACGCAGTACGCCGAGCTGACGGCGTTCGTGCTCATGATCGTGGTGTTGTTGATCCGTCCGAGCGGGTTGTTCGGGCAACCGGAGGCGAAGCTTTGACGCGGGCGACGCCGTGGGGCTGGCTGTGGCTCGCCGTCGCGGCTGGCGCGGCCGTGGCGTTGCCGCACGTATTCACGAGCCTGGCCGCGCGCCACATGCTCGTGCTCATCGGCATCAACGTCATCCTGGTGCTGAGTCTCGACCTCCTCATCGGCGGCGCCGGGCTGCTGTCGCTGGGGCACGCCGCCTTCTGGGGCATCGGGGCTTACACCTCGGCCTTGCTGATGAAGGATGCCGGTATGCCGTTCCTCGTTGCACTGCCCGGGGCCGTCGTCGCCGGTGCGGTGGCGGGTGTCGTGATCGGCGCACCGGCTTTGCGCCTCAAGGGACACTACTTCGCCGTCGTGACCTTCATCGTCGGCATCATCGTGACGATCTTGATGACCAACCTGATCGGGCTGACGCGCGGCCCCATGGGGCTTACCGGAATCCCGTTCGTGACGCTCGAGTTGTTCGGCTGGAGCCATACCTTCGTCACGCTCATCCACAAGGTCGACTACTACTACCTCGTGCTGGTGTTCGTGGCGCTGACGTTGTGGTTGCGCTGGCGGGTCAGCGCATCTCGCTTCGGGCGGGCATTGAGCGCCATCAAGGGAGACGAGAACCTGGCGCAGTCAGTCGGTGTCCCCGTGTACCGAACGAAACTGACCGCCTTCACCCTCAGCGCTGCCATCGCCGGCATGGCCGGCTCGCTTTACGCGCACTACACGGTATTCATCAGCCCTGACTCCTTCACCTTCGTGCATTCCTTCGACCTCTTTGTGATGAACCTCGTCGGCGGCGCAGGCACGTTGCTCGGACCGGTGGTGGGACCGGTGTTCCTTAGTGTGGCCGGTTCGCTGCTACACGACGTGTCGCCGGCGCTGTCGCAGGTTATCTACGGCGTCCTGCTCATCGTCGTGATCGTGGTGTTGCCGACGGGTCTGGTAGGTGGTGCGAAGCGTTTCGCCAACGCCCTGCGCCGGCCGGCCAGCGGCGTTCGGGAACGGGTGGGCAAGTGACGTGAGATGCGCGACCCGAAGCGACCGACCGAACCGACGCGCGCACCGGCGAGTGACGTGGTGACCTCTCCTCCTGAGCAGATGCTCGTCGTCGAAGGGCTCTCGCGCTCCTTCGGCGGGTTCGCGGCGGTGTCGGACCTGTCGTTCCACGTGGACGCGGGCGAGGTGCTCGGCCTGATCGGCCCGAACGGTGCAGGCAAGACCACCACCTTCAACCTCATCACAGGCTTCCTGCAGCCCTCCGCCGGGACCGTCCGCTTTCTGGGACAGGGCGTCACGGGGATCGCGCCGCATCGCCTGGCGCGGCGTGGCCTGGTCCGCACCTTCCAGCACACCCGCGTGTTCGACGACCTGAGCGTTCGGCAGAACGTCCGCGTCGCCAGCTACATGCGTGAGCGGGGTGGGATCGTGCGCACGCTGTTCGGCGAGTCAGCTGCCGAGCGGCGCTTGCTGGATGAGCATGTGACCGCCACGCTCGACGCTGTCGGCCTGCTCGAGCGCCAGGATTCGGCCGCCTCGAGCCTGGCGTACGGCGAACTGCGAGTCCTCGAAGTTGCGCTGGCGCTGGCTGCCGGTCCGCGCTTGCTCTTGCTGGACGAGCCCTTCGCTGGCATGAACGAGACCGAATCAAGCACTACCATGGCGCTGATCCACGCCATCCGGGCGCGCGGCACCACCGTGCTCGTGATCGACCATCACATGCAGACTATGGCGCAGGGCTGCGACCGCCTGGTGGTCATGAACTACGGCGTGAAGCTGGCGGAGGGGCGGCCCGAAGCCGTCACGCAGGACCCGGAGGTGGTGAAGGCCTACCTCGGTTCGGGAGCCCGCATCGACGCGCCGGATCCAGCGACCGAGAGCGATCAGGAAGTGTTGGCTTTCGATGGTGTCAGCGTCGACTACGGTCGCGTGCGGGCCCTCGACGCTTTGACATTGACGGTCGGCCGAGGCGAGATCGTTGCCCTCGTCGGTAGCAACGGCGCGGGCAAGACCACTGCGCTGCGGGCCGTGTCTGGCCTGGTGACGCTGACCGAAGGGAGCATCCGGTTGCTAGGCAGTGACCTGCGGAGTCACAGCCCTGCCACTCGGGTCCGCTTGGGAATGGCTCATTGCCCGGAAGGACGTGAGATCTTCCCGTCCATGAGCGTGACGGAAAATCTTGAACTCGGCGCGGCAGTGTCCGGTTTCGACGAAGCCATGCTCACGCGCGTGTACCAGCTCTTTCCTCGCTTGCGAGAGCGATGTTCTCAGGCCGCTGGCAGCCTGTCCGGCGGTGAGCAGCAGATGCTTGCGATCGGCCGGGCGCTCATGTCGGGCCCACAGGTGTTGCTGCTGGATGAGCCAACGCTGGGGCTTTCCCCGTTGGTAGCCCGCGAAGTGGCGGAGGCCCTGGTGCAACTCAACAAGGACGGCCTGAGCGTGCTTTTGGTCGAACAGAACGCCGTGTTGGCGCTGGCCATTGCGCACCGCGCCTACGTGCTGCAGAACGGCAAGGTTGCTTTGTCGGGCCCGGCAGCGGAGCTGCGTGAGGACGAGACCGTACGGAAGGTGTACCTGGGTGGATGAGGTGTCCGACCTCTTCTCTACTGTTCAGGTTATGAGCACCGCACTCCCCCTGTCGGCCGAGCTTGTCGAGACTACCGCGGGGCCCTTCTTCGGAGCCCGCGTTGGCGACCGTGGTCGCGGAGCTGTCGGCGGTGTCCGGTCTGGTACTGGCGCTGATCGGCGCTGGTGGTCTTGTAGAGCTGCCTGATGCTGGTGCGGCCAGGGTGACGGTGGGTCTCGCGGCGGCGGCGACCCATGCCGGGTCGCTGGCTGGATTGGCGCGGGTCGGGGATTCGGGATTCCCGCAGGTGGCGAGGTTCATGATCGTGGGGAGGTGGTGGCGCAGCGCCACGTCACTTCGAACGACAGCTTCGGAAATCTCGTCGCGACAAGCTGGCGACAGGCAATGTCAGCTTCGAAGGTGCAGCGGCCGCCTGTCCTGAAAACGGTGTCGGGCAGCAATGTGTCGGTTGCAGGTACCTACGAATGACCGCTGACCGGCACCCCATTCTTTTGGCCATGGCGCACCGCCGCCGCCCAGAACTGGCCGGCCGCTTTCGCTGCAAACCAGTCCTTGAAGGAGTGTTGAGAACGCGTTGGCGCAAGCCAACGCGCGAGTGCCGTCCAGCCTCGGGCGTCGCGCCCGCTGTCGACGTTCAGGACTCGGCGAAGTTCGCAGCTGAACATCCAATCGGTTGAGGGCGTGGCGACTGTCGATGTGTGAACGTGCCGCCGAAATGAGCCGCCCGCGCCTCAGCGATGCTGCGGTCTCGACAGTTCAGATCTGGCTCAGATGCTTTCCTACAAGGCCGGTCATCTCGAACATCGTGACCTCGTCTTTGCCCATCACGGCCTTCAGCTTCGCATCGCAGAGGATGTTGCGCTTGTTGGCTGGGTTCTGAAGTTTGTGCGCTTTGATGTAGTCCCACAGGCGCTTCGTGACTTCGGTCCTTGGCAACGGCTCAGGGCCGACCACGGCGGCAAGCTCAGCGCTGGGTTTCAAGGCCTTCATGAAGGCGGTGGTCTTGGGGGCGGTTGTACCGGACATGTATTCCTCTTAGAACAATGGGAGGAACAGCATACGCTTTGCAAACGTGTGGCCGTCCCATCTTGAATAGCTGGGCCCATCGGCTGACGACCATGGCCGTTGCGGACCCTGCTGTCCTGGAGGCCGGCCCGGGGTATGCCCGTTCACATCGTCGAGCCAATCGCCCTGGCACACTGGCTCTTTACTAGCGCTGGAGCCCGACACCGCCGTCCGCGAGTACCAGCAGCTTTCGCCGCTGATGCCGCCCGGCACCATGGTCAGCTATATCGTTCGTGTCGCGCCGGTCGCCGACTTTCGGGCCGGATACGACGCTGTGCGCTGGTCGGGTCTGTGGGAAGAGTTCCATTGCGACTGGCGCGGACTCTGGTTCAACCAGCGGGTGGAGCCGCCGAGCTGGGTTCTGGCGGACGAAGCC
>JBDTSN010000023.1:0-10739 GCA_039931145.1 Burkholderiales bacterium
CGATGCCGACGCCGACGAACTTGCCGGTCGTGCCTTCGCGGAATTCCTTGAACGATTTCTTGTCGAAGTACTGCGAATGCGGATCGAGCCCGGCGACCATGCCCGAGATCGCGTCGTTGATCAGCTTCTTCTCATCGACCGGCTCCACGTAGTCGGACTTGACCATGGCAAACACGGCGGCGAGCTGTTGCAGCTCTTCGAGGGGCAGTTGGGCGACTGAATTGCGCGCAATCGCCTGCAGTTGTATCGCGCCCAGCGCACCGGCGATGACGCCGACCGCGATCCAGCCGCTGACTTTCAATTTCGAACTCATGGCGATCCCGCTTCGAGAAATGGAAGGTAACTAAGCCAGTATATGAAATCGGCTGCGTCAGTGGAGTCGCAACTGGCCCGGAAAGTTGCATCAGCTGTCACGATTGGCGGACGTTGCAACGCGTCGCCCGCTGCATGTTGTTCGACGCGCGCAGCCGCAGCGGCAGCAGCGCGGGACCGCGCGTCTTGGTTTGGCGTCGTTTGCTGAGACGACGAACTCGCGAGCTCGGACGCGTCGAGCGTCAACTATAGCAAGTGAGAAGCATTCGCATTCGAGTTTATACTTCTCAGATCAACCGCGTTCGAGGAGAAAAAATGAAACTCACCGCATCCCTGCAAGGGCTGCTCATGGCGGGGCTGACCGCCCTGGCTTTCCAGGCGTCTGCGCAGGAGCGCGAACTCAACATCTACAGTGCGCGCCACTATGCGTCTGACGAGGCACTCTACGCCGCGTTCACGAAGGCGAGCGGCATCCCGATCAAGCGCATCGACGCCGACGACACCGCGGTGCTCGCCCGGATGAAGAGCGAGGGCGCGGCGAGCCCGGCCGACGTTGTGTTGCTCGTCGATGCATCGCGCCTGTGGCGCGCCGAGATCGATGGCCTGTTCCAACCTGTCAAGTCGGCCAAGCTCGAGGCCCGCATCCCGTCGACGCTGCGCGGCAAGGATGGCGGTGACGGCTCGCAATGGTTCGGCTTTTCGACCCGCGCGCGCGTCATCGTCTACAACAAAGCGAGCGTGAAGCCGGCAGACGCCGACACCTACGCCAAGCTCGCCGATCCGGTGAACAAGGGCAGGGTCTGCACCCGTTCGGGTTCTCACCCCTACAACCTGTCCTTGTTCGGCGCCGAGCTCGAGCACCTGGGCGAAGCGAAAACGAAAGCCTGGTTGAGCGGCATCGTCGCCAACATGGCGCGCCCGCCCAAGGGCGGCGATACCGATCAGATCCGCGCTGTCGCGAGCGGTGAGTGCCAGATCGCACTGACCAATTCGTACTACTTCGCGCGCCTGATGCGCTCGACCAAACCCGAGGACCGCGCGGTGATCGAAAAGGTCGCGATGGTTTTTCCGGATCAGGCGGGCAACGGCACGCACGTCAATATCGCCGGCGGCGCCGTGGCGCGCCACGCGAAGCATCGCGAAGCCGCCGTGCTCTTCCTCGAGTACCTTGCGAGCGACGAAGCGCAGCGCCATTTTGCCGACGGCAACAACGAATGGCCGGCGGTCAAGGGTCTCAAGATCACAAACCCGGCGCTCGACGCGATGGGGCCCTTCAAGGCCGACACGGTGCCGGTCTCCGTCATCGGCATGAACCAGGTCAAGGTGCAGCGCTTGCTCGACGAGGTCGGCTACAGGTAGTAGATCAGGCTGTCTCGCGCGCGAAGGTGACGACATGATCCACCTCCGGGCGGATACCGATCCATTCGCCGACCTGATGATCATGGTGCGACGGCACCTGCGCGAGCACACGCTCGCCGCTCGCAAGCCGCAATGTGTAAATGAACTGCGCACCGAGAAAGGCTTTGCGCTCGATGCGGGCGCGCACCGGCGAGGCGTCGTCGTGCACGATGTCGTCGGCGCGCAGCAGCAGGTCGCACGCGCCTTCGGGATAGGCATCCGGCAGCGGGCATTCGGCGGCGTCTTTCAGATCGCCAAGCGCGGTGCGCACCACTGGCCCGCCGGGCGCGGCGACGATGCGTGCCGGCGCGAACACGCCGTGCCCGATGAACTCGGCAACGAAGCGGCAGGCCGGGCGGTGGTAGAGCGCATACGCGTCATCCCATTGCAGCAGACGGCCTTCGCGCATCACGCCGATCCGGTCGCCGACGGCAAATGCCTCGAGCTGGTCATGCGTGACGAAGAGCGCGGTCGTCGCGCTCGCCTTCAGGATTGCCCGCAGCTCCTGTGCGAGGCGTTCACGCAGTTCGACGTCGAGGTTCGAGAACGGCTCATCGAGCAGCAGCAGGCGCGGGCCGGGTGCAAGCGCGCGAGCGAGTGCGACGCGCTGCTGCTGCCCGCCCGACAGTTGGTGCGGCGCGCGCTGAGCGGCGTCAGCCAGGCCGACCAGATCGAGCACCTCCTGCACACGTCGCGCGCGTGCGTCACGCGCCAGATGCGCGATGCCGAAGCCGACGTTGCGGGCGACGCTCAAGTGCGGGAAGAGCGCGTAGTCCTGAAACACCATGCCGATGCGGCGCGCCTCGGGTGCGAGATGGATGCCATTGCGCGCGTCGGCAAGCGTCTCGTCGCCGATTGCGATGCGCCCTTGCGCAAGGCGCTCGAGCCCCGCGATGGCACGCAGCACCGAGGTCTTGCCGCAGCCCGAGGGGCCGATCAGCACGCCAATGTCGCCGGCCGGGAGGACGAACGAGGCGTCATCCACCGCCGGTTTCGCAGTCGCGCCGGGGTAGGTGACCGAAACCTTTTCTAGCGCGAGAAACATGCTCCGTATGATACGCAGGCGAATGGAAACGGTTCTCATCTCCGACAAGGACAGGCACGCGTCGCGGCGGTCGCGGCGACACGCTGTCGTCGCCTGACGCGCAGTCGAGAGCGCAAGCGTTCGAAGCCGCCGACCTGGCCCTTGCGCGCACGCTGAATCGCTCCCATGCTGCGCGTCATCACGTTCGTCAGCCTGCTGCTTGCCGTGCCGGTGCTCGGCGTGCTCGGCTCGTGGCTGGTGTTCGATGCCGGGAGTTTCGAAACGCTGCGCCATCAGTGGCGCACGGTGTTGCCCGAGTACCTCTGGAACTCGGGCCTGCTTGCCCTCGGCGTCGGCGTCGGCGTCGCCTTGCTCGGCGGCGCGACGGCGGCCGCGGTGACGCTGTTCGACTTCCCGTTGCGCCGCCACTTCGAATGGGCCTTGCTGTTGCCGCTTGCGATGCCGGCCTATGTGCTTGCCTATGCCTACACTGACTTCCTGCAGTTCAGCGGCCCGTTGCAGATGGCGCTGCGCGAGGTGAGCGGCGCCCAAGGTGCACTCTGGCCCGACGTGCGCAGCCTGCCCGGCGCGACCGTGCTTTTCATCCTGTGCCTCTACCCCTACGTCTATCTGCTGACGCGCGCCGCGCTCGGCGAGCGCGCCGTGCCGCTGATGGAAGCGGCGCGCCTGCTCGGCGCGGGCACGGTGCGCCGCGTGCGCGAGGTGGCACTGCCGCTCGCGCGCCCGGCGCTCGCCGCGGGCGTTGCGCTGGCGCTGATGGAGACGCTCGCCGACTACGGCGTCGTTTCGTACTTCGGCGTGCCGACGGTGACGACCGGCATCTACCAGGCCTGGCTCGGGATGGACGACCGCATCGCCGCGTCGCAGCTCGCATCGATCCTGCTTGCCGGGGTTGCACTGCTGATGTGGCTTGAGCGCCAGGCGCAGCGGCGGCTGCGCTTTTCGGCTGGTCGGCGCGGCGCCGCCCATGGCGCCGAAGCGCGCCCGGCCGCGCTGCGTGGCGCCGCCGCGGCGTTCGCGTTTGGCCTGTGCCTGCTGCCGGTGCTGCTCGGCTTCGTGCTGCCCGTCCTCGTGCTGCTGCGTCTCGTTGCACTCGAGGCGCACGATGCGGGAGCGCTCGACGCTGTCGCCTGGTCGCGCTTCCTGCAGTGGGGCTGGACGAGCCTGCGTCTTGCGCTGACGGCCTCCGCGCTCGCCGTCGCGTTGTCGCTCGCGCTCGCTTTCGCGAACCGCATCCAGCCTGGCAGTTTGTTGCGTTGGGCGACACGCGTCGTCGCGCTCGGCGACGGCGTGCCCGGTGCGGTGATCGCAGTCGGCATCCTGCTGCCGGTCGGCTGGCTGCAGGCGGCCGCGCCCGGCGCCGGTACGACGGCGCTCGTCACCGGAACTTCGTTCGGCTTGCTGTACGCGTACCTGGTGCGGTTCTCGGCCGCCTCATTTCAGTCGATCGAGGCCGGCTACGCGCGCTTGCCGGTCAGCGTGGATGAGGCTGCACGAACGCTCGGTACTTCGCGCCGACGCCTGTTCCTCGAACTGCACGCGCCGCTGCTGCAAAGGTCCGCGCTCGCTGCCGCGCTGCTCGTCTTCGTCGATGTCATGAAGGAACTCCCGGCGACGCTGTTGCTGCGCCCCTTCGACAGCGACACGCTCGCCGTCGTCGCCTACCAGCTTGCGCGCGACGAACGGCTGGGCGAAGCGGCCCTGCCCTCGATTGCGA
Source organism: Burkholderiales bacterium (assembly GCA_039931145.1). Taxonomy (GTDB): domain Bacteria; phylum Pseudomonadota; class Gammaproteobacteria; order Burkholderiales; family Burkholderiaceae_C; genus CAIKUF01. The sequence goes on from JBDTSN010000023.1 coordinate 4,473, forward strand.
TCGTCGTCGTCGGGCTCATCCCCGTCCTTCTGCTTTCGGCGGCGATACGAGAGAGCCCGGCGGCCAAGCAAATCAGCCTGCTGCCGGCCAACACCTGAGCGCGGCGTGCTGCTGCACAATGCCGCCCTCAGGCCCTGTAGTCCAATGGATAGAACAGCCCCCTCCTAAGGGGCAGATCCAGGTTCGATTCCTGGCGGGGCCGCCAGATTTCAATCCCAGCGCCAGGTCCAGATCAGATCGGCCGAGTTGTCGAGCCCGGTCTGCAGGCGCAGCGTGAAGCGCCGGGCGAGGCGGTAGATGAGCTGCCAGTTGCCGGCGGTCGAGTTCAGGCTGCGTTCGTAGCCGATGTACCAGCGCCGGCTGAGTTGCTTGCCGACGCTCACCACGGTGTCGCGCACTTCGCCTGCGTTCTGGCGCACCGAGAGCGTGTCCAGACCGATCAGCCGTGTCAGCTGTGCGGTCGGCGCTTCGCCTTCGCCGGCCAGCAGGGCCGCGGCGGCCGCTTGCAGCAGCGCGATGTCCGATCCGCCAAGATTGTCGGGCGCGCGCCCGAGGACGAGCCAGGACAGCTTGTCGTTGTCCGGCATGTCGGGTTCCGAATACAGGCTGATGCGTGGCGTTGCCGCCGTGCCGGTGACGGCGACGCCGACGCGTATGTCCAGATTCGGCCGCAGGGCGAGGATGTCGAGCCGCGGGTTGTCGGGCGGGCCGCCGAAGATGATCGAGCCGCGCGCGATCTGCAGGTTCTGGTTATAGGCGGCAAAAGTGCCTCGATAGGCGGAGACCGTGCCGTTCAGCGCCATGCGTCCGCCGGGTGTCGTGAGCGTGAGTTCACCGCGCAGCAGCGTGTTCAGGCCGTGACCGCGCACCCGCAGCGCCTGCCCGAGGTTGAGCTTCAGGTTCACGTCGATCTCGCGCCCGCCGGCGGCTGCGCTTGACCCGCCGGGCGCTTGTCCTGGCGTCGGTTCGCGCAGCACGATCACGTCGTCGCCCAGCGTCGGTGCGTTGCCGCGGCTGACGTCGATCAGCCCGCGGTCGATTTCGATCTGGCCGTTGACGACGAGGCGTTTGGGATCGATCAGCAACGTCGCATCGCCACTCACGACGACTTGGCGGTCGACGCGCCCGAGCAGCAGCAGCTTGTCGGCGACGACACGCAGTTTCGCTTGCGGGGCGGCGCCGAAGGTCGCGCCGCCGCTCGCTTCCACGCTGCCATCGCCGCCGCGCGCTTGCAGCTTGACGATCTGCGCCGTCTCGCCCTTCAGCGCGATCTCGAGTTCGCCGTCCTTCAGGTCGACGCCTTCGAGCAGGTTGCGCATGCCCAGGCCGCTGCCCTCGACGCTGCCGGTGAACTCCGGCGCGCCGAACTGGCCGCTGGCGGATGCGCTCGCGTGCAACGCGCCGCGCAGCCGCCATCCGGCCGGCACCCAGGCGCCCCACGCGGTAAGGTCGTCGATGCGCAACTCCATCACGCCCTGCAGCGGCGCGCTCGCCGGTGGCCACATTGCGCGCGCGTTGGTGCGCAGCGTGGCGGCGCCGGCCATCGCGCCGAGCGTACGTCCGGCGAGCGCATGTGTGAAATGCCAGACGCCGTCGTGGGCGTCGAGCGCGATCCGCAAGTCGGTCAGCTCGAGCTTGTGCGTCTCGACCTCTTCGGTCACGCTCAGGTCGCCGCTGAGGCGGCCGAACTCGATCTCGGCGGCAAATGTCGGTGCGCTGTGGATGTCGATCTTGCCGCCGACGATGAGATCGCCGCTCCAGCCGAACTCAGGCTCCACACGCGCCAGCAACGGCGCGACGCTGAAGGGTTCGACTTCAGCCTGAATCTCGACCGTCGGCGTCTCGCCGCCGCGCAGGCGCAGCGTGCTCCAGCGCAGCGCCAGGTTTGTCAATTCGGCGCGGCCGGGGCTGAGCGCTAGTTGCGGGGTGCGCGTCAGCGGGTCGTACTGCGCGACGATCTCGAAGCCCTTGGCGCTGAACCAGGGCGTCTGAAAATCGCTGCCCCGGCGATGCGCCTGCAACTGCTGCAACTTGACGCTCCATTCCAGCGGCTGCTGCCATGCGGTGTCGAACTTCAGCGCGCCGGTGGCACGCAGCTCGGCAAGCGTGCCGTTCGCGGGCGTGGCGTCGGCGCGCGCGCCGTGCAACTGATCCAGCCAGAGCGGCGGGCGCACCGGGCTTGCGGCGTCGATCGTGATGCGGTGCTCGGCCAGGGTGCCCTGCAGCAGCGCGCTCAGGCTGTCGAGCTTGCGCACGCCGGTGCCGGCCTGTGCCACCTCGAGCCGCACGTCGAGCGGCGCCTGCGGCGTGCTGCCGAGTGTCCATTGAAGCTTGGCGCTTTCGGCGCGCCAGGCGTCCAACTTGACGTCCTTCAGTTTCAGGCTGCCGCGGCTGCTGAGCTGCGGCCAGCGACCGTCGATGCTCGCGCTCGCGTCGGCCGCGCCGGCCAGCACCGGGCTCGTACTGCCGGGGGCGCGCATGAGTTGCACCAGTGGCGCAAGCGGCGCCAGGTCGGCGATGTGAGCGCCGATCTCCCAATGGTCGTTGGCGCCATCGGCAGCGAGCCGACCCTGCACGCCGATGTCGGCGCTCGCCAGCGTGAGCTTGCCGCTCAGCGCCAGTCCAGCTGTGCGGTCGCCGTTGATCGTCAGTTCACCCGCGAGCGGCGTGCCCGCGAGCGTGCTGTCCGCAATGCGCAGCGCAGCCGTGCCCTCGGATTGCGCCAATCGCGCCAGGATCAATGCATTCGCGTTGGCCGGCACGAGCAGCGAGACGTCGAGGCTGCCGTTCAAGTTGTGTGCGCCCCTTTGCCACGCTGAGCCCTCGGCAGCGTGCCACCAGAGTGCTGGATTGAAGTCGGCGAGACGGCCTTGGCTCGTGACCCGCCACGCCCCGCGCGGCTCGCGCAGCGCCTGCCCGGTGAGCTCGGCGTGCGCGGCGCCGGCCTGCACCCTGGCCTGACGCAGCACGATGCGTTGCGGCGTTGCCGTGGCGTCGATCTCGAGCTGTACTGCCTCGGTCCGCCCCGCGTGCGGCAACTTGCCATTGACACGGCCGCGCATCATGAGGCTGGGCTCGCGCGGCTGTGATGCGGGCGCGGTGTTGCCGCCGAACCAGTCATCCGCCTGCAGGCGAACGCTGCCCGCGAGTTGCATCGGCGGTGCGCGCGCATCGAGCGCCTGCGGCGCAATGCCTGTGAAGCTCGCATCAAGCACCGCGCGCGCCAGCGTCCAGTGGCCGCTGCCGGTGATGCTGCCGCCGCGCTCGCGCAGCGTACCGAGCTCGATCGCGAGCTGGCGGATCTCGATCTGTTCGATGTCGTCGGGGCGGGTGCGCAGCTCGGCGCGCATCGAGCGGATCGGCAGCAAGCCTTCGTCCGCACGGCCGGCGCGCGCGTTTTCGAGCTGGATGTCGATCGTCGCCGGGCGGTCCAGCGCGACGCTTTGCACCTCGATCGTGCCGCCAAGCGCGGTGCGTGGTGCGCTGCTCACCAGTGCCGCCAAGTCGAGTGCCTGCGTTTGCGCCTTAAGTGAAGCGAGCGGCCAGGGTGCGAACGGCAGCAGCGTGGCGTCGAGGTCGAGCGTTTGCGGGACAGCCCCGGCCTGATTCGAAGCGCCGCGCAAGGTTGCCTGCAGCGCCAGGCGTTCGAGCGGGCCGTGCAGCGTTAGCGTGGCGTCGAACGGTGGCAGCGCATCGTCGTCTTTCACCGCGCCCGGTTTGATCGCAAGTTGCGACTCGACGGCAAATGGCCGCGTCGTGTCGAGGCGCGCGTCGCCGTGCACAACGATGCGATCCCAGGCGAACGTGAGGCCGTCGATGCGATGCGCGGCGCCGCGGTCGGCGCCGAGCTTGAGACTTGCGTTCAGATCGCGCAGCGGCTCTTCGCCGAGCGGCGTGGCGAAGAGCGCGCCGATGTGCAACGCGCTCAGCTCGAGCTCGACTGGCAGCGCCAGATTGAGCGGCAGGGCGAGCGGCGGCGCGTCGGGGTTGCCCGTGATCTGCACATCGACGCGCTCGGCCTGCACGCTTTCGGCGCTGATGCGCGCCCAGCTCGTCACCGCCTCCGGCCAGGCAAGACCGAGCCCGCTCCAGCGCAGCCCGCTGATGACGATGCGGTCGCCCTGCGCGGCGCCGCTCGGCGCGCCCGGTAGCGCGATCTCGACGCGCTCGGCAGCGAAGTCGCCGAGCAGACTGCCGCTGGGCGCGATGACCGTGACGCCGGGCAAGACGTACAGCAGCCAGCGCGTCCCACTTTCATCGTGCAGCATCCACCACAGCGCGGCCCACAGCAGGCCGAAGGCGAGCACGATCGGTGCGAGCGTCAACCCAAGCACGCGCGTCCAGCGCAGCGCCGGACGCCGCCGTGGCGGCGGCGGCGCCGGCTGCGGGGCTGACGGCGGTGGGGCGGAGGCGTCGGGCTCGCTCATGCAGTGTTCAGGGTGCGATACCCAGGCTGACTTCGAGCCGCCAGCTGCGATTGTCGATGCCGTACGCGAGGTCGACGCGCAGCGCGCCGACCGGGCTGCGCCAGCGGATGCCGGGGCCGACGCCGATCACCGGTTTGAGATCCGACCATTGATTCGCCGCATTGCCGACGTCGACGAAGACGGCGCCCCAGAGCGTCGGAAACTTCTCGGAGAACGGCCCGGCAAGCTCCAGACTCGACGTAAACAGCATGCGACCGCTGGTGACGACGCCATTCACGGTCGGGCCGAGCGAGCGGTAGTCGTAGCCGCGTACCGAATCCTGCCCGCCGGCGCGAAACAGCAGCGTGTCCGGAATGCCGGTGTCCGAACGGGCGAAAACTTCGCCGAGCTCAAGATAGCCTTGCAGGAAGAGCCGCTCCGACAGCGGCCGGTAGGCCGTGACACGGCCGAGCAGGCGCGCCAGCGCACCGTTGCTTTCGGTGGTGTGAAATGAGTAGCCGGCGGCTGTTTCAGCCGAGAACACGATGCCACGCGTGGGCAGCGCGATGCTGTCGATGCGGCGGACGACAGCGTTGTAGTTGAGCGTCCCGGCCCAGGCCGAGGTGGTCGGCGCCGCGCTTTCGACCCTTGCGCCGAGCACCGCAACGAAGTACTGACGCGCGAAGTCGTCGGTGTCCTGGGTACGGCCGAGGCGCACATTGGCCGAGGTGCGCAGTTCGTCGTTCAGGTCCAGCCGTTCGTAGCCGGCGGAAACCAGATTGCGGTAGTGATTCGGCAAGGGGTGGGAGATGACCTGCCCGGTCCAGGCGTTCTTCGCGCCGCCGACCTGCAGCTTGTTCGTCACCGTCACGTCCCACCCAAACGGTCCGCGGTTCATGTGGTCGAGCGTCATGCGCGGCCCGGTGTCGCTGCTGTAGCCGACGCCGACGGTGGCCTGCTGAAGCTGCTGTTCTTTCACGGTGACGAGCACCGTCGCGTCGGCCGCATGATCGGGTTCGACGAGCAGTACGACCGACGCCGCCTCGAACAGTTCGGAGCGCTGCAGATGTCGCTGCCACGAATCGATCAGGGCTTCGGAATAGGGCTGGCCAGGGCTGAAGTCGAGCAGGTTGCGCACGGCAGTCTCTTCGTAGCGCGACAGCCCCTCGATGCGTACCGTGCCGATCCGAAACAGCGGCCCGCTCTCGGCGACGAGCTTGAGCGCGACGCTTTGGTCGTTCACGTCGACCGTGGCTGCCGTATCGCCCCAGCGCGCGAGTGCGTAGCCCGCGCCCTGCAGACGCGCGATCGTGCTGTTCTTGGCGCCGGACCAGGCCGACTGCGAGAAAGTGGCGCCTTGCGCGAGCGGCCATTCGCTCTCGACCATCGTCATCGTGCGGCGCGCGAAGTCATCGCCCTTGACGCCCGCCTCCAGCAGCGGCCCCTCGAACGAGATCGCGACCGAGGCGATTCGCGCGCGTGGCCCGGGATCGACGATGACGCGCACCAGCGGCACCTCGGTGCGGTCCCGCGAGGCGTCAACCTGCGCGTCGAAGTAGCCCTCGGTCTCGGCCAGCTCGCGCGCCTGCGCCGGCGCGCCGGCGATCAAGCGGTCGAGTTCGAGCCTTGTCACGGCGCCGGCAACGCGCGCGTCGCGAAAGCGCGCCAGGTCGAGGTACTTTTCGAGCACGGAACGCAGCGGCTCGGGGGCGACGATCTCCATTCGGTAGACATCGGCCTCGGGTGGCCCTTCGGGGCCCGCCTGATCCGTGACCTCGGCCACCGGCTGGGGACGAAATTCGTCCAGCAAGGGCTGGAAGGTCGAGCATCCGGCAAGCATCGATACAGCGATCGAGGCGAG
>JBDTSN010000024.1:0-10736 GCA_039931145.1 Burkholderiales bacterium
CTCGACCTGCGCCTGCATCGCCGCCATGCGCGCCTCGACGACCTGGCGCTTGAGCGATTCGGCCTCTGCCGTCTCGGTCGCGGCGGCCGCTTTCACCTCGGCCTGCAGGCGGCCCTTGTAGGTGATCTTCAGGATCATCGAGGCGATGATGAAGAGGAACGCGAGTGGCGGCAGCGGCTCGCCGAGCTCAACCCGATGAATGCGCGTGCGCGGCAGGTTAAGCATGTCTTCCTTCGCCTGCACGGCATCGGCCTTGGCCTGCTCGGCATCGGCAGTGGCCTGCTTGGCGTCGTTCACGGCTTCCTCGATCGCCTGGCGCGCCTCTTCGACGGCCTCGCGAACATCTTGCGATTTCACGCTCGCGGGCAGGTCGATCGAGATCGACGGCATGCCGCTGTGGCGCGCCAGCGCCTCGCTCGCGGCGCCCGCCGCCGCACTCGCTGCGACGCCTGCCGCCGAGCTCGCGGAGGCCGCCGCAGTGGCTGCGCTGGCCGCACTGCCGGCCGCCTTTTCGCCTGCCGGACGGATGCGGATGCCGTTGCTGTCGATCGTCACGTCGTAGTGCACCGGCTTGTCGAGCGCCACGGCGAGCTTGGGCGGCTTGGGCGCCTTGGGCGGGCGCGGCGGCAAGTTTTCGATGGTCTCCGACACGCGCCAGGTAAAGGGCGGCAGGTTCTGCAGGATGCCCGCGGTGATCAGCAACAGGATGGACAGCACGATGAAGCGCTTCCAGCTGATGCCGACCAGCCAGTTCGCGTAGGCGTGGAACGTGCGCACCGCCCAGGCGGCGAAGCGCTGCGCGTGGGTCGGCGGCGAGTCTGGCCCGAAGCGTGGGGAGGAATAGGTCATCGGGAGTGCTTGATCTTTGCTGGCCGCCACTCTAACGACAGCGGCGCGCAACGCCTAACGCGACGCGATGCGCTGCAAGGGCGAGCCGACAGACCGCACGTGGCACGGATGGATGGTCAGGCCGCGGCGAAGCGGCAGGGCCCGAATGGCGCTGCCCGGCACGGCGTCAGCGCGCGCGGCCTTCCACCTGCACCAGCAGCCGCAGCTTGTCGGCGACGAAGGGCAGGCTGAAGTTGATGCCGTAGTCGCTGCGTTGCAGTTCGCCTTCGAAGTCGCCGCCGCACACTTGCTGCTGCGCGCGTCGTTCACACCCGAAGCGCAACGCGTGCAGCACGAGCGGGCGCTTGACGCCGCGCAGAGTCAACGTGCCGCTCACTTCGGCCAGACGATCACCGTCGAAGCGCAAGGCGTCGGCGGTGAAGACGGCCTGCGGGAAATCGGCGCTTGCGAGCAGGTCGGGTTCCCGGATGCGCGCGTCGAACACGCGCAGGCCGGTGCTCACACTGTTCGTGTCGATCGCGATGCGCATCGCCCCGCTGCCTGCGCTGCGGTCTAACGTGACCTCGCCCGCGATCGGCCCGATGCGGCCGCGAATTGTCGACGTGCCGAAGTGCAGCAGCTCGAACTGAACAAAGGTGTGCTCGGGGTCGAGCGTGAAGACAACAGGCTCGGCGCCGGCCTGCACCGCCAGTGTCAGCAATGCCGTGCCGAGTGCAGCTGCGCGCACCCACGCCCAAAGAGGCTTCATTGCTTGATCGCCTCGACCTGAATGAAAAGTCGGATGTCTTTCGGCAGGCCGCTTGCAGCGCCTGCGGCCATACCGAACGCAGCAGGTTCGAGCGCGGTCTCGAAGTCGCCACCGCAGACTTCGCGCAGCAGCAGCAGGTTCGGATAGCAGCTGAAGCGCTGCGCGCGCAACGTGAGCGGCAGCGTCTGCCCGCGCAGCGTCAAGTCGCCTTGCACTTCGGTCGGCTTGCCGCTGCTGTCGAAGGCGAACTTCGTGGCGCGAAACAGCGCCTGTGGGTGGGCGTTGCAATCGAGCATGTCGGCGGCGCACAAGCGCAGGTCGAGCGCGGCGACGCCGGTACTGAGCGAAGCGGTCGTGATGCGAACCTCGACGCTCGCGCTGCGGCCGAGGCGATCGAACTCGACTTCGCCGCGCGTGCGGTCGAAGCGCCCGCGCTGAGTGGACAGGCCGAACGCCGGCGCCTCGAAATAGACGAAGGTGTGCGTCGGGTCGATAACGTACGGAGCAGCATTGGCACGCGCCGCGAGGCAGGCGAGCATCAGTGCCGCAGCGCGCGCCGCGCGGAGCGCAGCGCCTCGCCTGCGCCTCATGGCGAAGCGACACCGGTGAGCAACAGCCGAAAGCGCACCTGCACCTCGTCGGCGACGAGCGAGGTGTCGCCCCAGTCGCCATCGCCAATGCCAAAGGCGAGCCGCTTGATCGTGAAGCTGCCGGTCGCCGCCGTCGCCGCGCTTGCCGCCCCTGCGGCGGCGAGCGAGATCGGCACGACGATGTCGCGCGCGACGCCTTTGATCGTGAGCTTGCCTGCGACCTCGAAACGATTGGCGCCGAGCGGCTTGACGGCACTCGACGCGAAGCTCGCGATCGGCGTGCGCCGGCTGTCAAACCAGCCCGGCTTCGCGAGTTCGGCTTCGGCCTCGCTGCTCGCCAGCGTGACGCTGGCCAGATCGATGCGCAGCGCGATGTGCGCCGCACCGGGTTGGCGCGGATCGAACGCGATGTCGGCGTCGAACTTGCGGAAGTGCCCTTCAACCGGCACGCCCATCTGCCGGCTCGTGAACGCGATCTCGCTTTGTGCCGCGAGCAGGTGCTGCTGTGCGTGCGCCGCGGTCGTGGCGACAAACAGCGCGAGTGCGGCGAGAAGGGTTGGCAGGCGGTTCATTGGGCTCAGTGTCGCGCCAATCCCATGCGGCCGAGCAGTCCGTCGCGATCGACGAGCTGGTGCTTGATGGCAGCCGCCACGTGCAGCGCGATGAGCGCAGCAAGCGTGTACGCGAGCACTGCGTGCAGCAGCTTGAGCGATGCGGCGAGCGCCTTGTCCGGCGCGACGAAGTCGGGCAGCGGCAGGACGCCGAACCAGACGACCTGGAAGCCCGTCGCCGAGCTGTAGGCCCAGCCGGCGAGCGGCACGGCGAAGAACAGCAAGTACATCGCCCAATGCGTCGCGTGCGCCGCGCTGTGTTGCCAGCGCGGCATCGGTACATCAGGCGGCGGTCGGTGCGTGAGGCGCCACGCGAGCCGCAGCAGCGACAGCGCGAGGATCGTGATGCCGGCCCATTTGTGCCAGTTGACGAGGCGCAGCTTGAGCGGCGAAGTCGACAGGTCGCTCATGAAATTGCCGACCAGCAGGCTCGCGAGGATCGCCGCGGCGAGCAGCCAGTGCAAGACGATCGCGCCCGTGGAGTAGCGGGGCTGCACGTTATTCGGTTTCGCTCAGCAGCAATGTCATCGCACGATTGTTGCCGGCTTTGCTCGCCAATGCGGGAGCGGTGGGCTGCGCCTTGGCGGGCTGGCCAGCAGTGTTGTCTTCACGGCGAGCGAAGTGGTGCTTGCTGGTGTGTCGTCAGCGCTGTCCACCCCCCGCGCCATCTGCCATATGGCCACCTTCGACACGCCATTCGAATCTGTATGTACGATCGCCGACGAGTGATGGGAGGTTCAGGCATGAAGAGCGTGCAACGAAGCGTGATGGTGACTGGTGCTGCGGGCCACCTCGGCAGGGCCGTCGCCGCGGCGTTTGGGGCGCGGGGCGACCGTCTGGTGCTTGTAGATCGCGACCAGGGGGCGCTCGATAGGGCGTTTGGCGGCGCATCGGCGCCCACGAGCGAGACCCTTCTGCTTGCGGCCGATCTGCTGGACGGCGCGCGGGTCGCAGCCGCCGTTGGCGAGGCCGTGCAGCGCTTCGGCCGCATCGATGCCGTCTGCCACCTCGCGGGCGGCTTTCGGATGGGCGAGCCGGTGCACGAAACGTCGGATGCGAACTGGGACTTCTTGTTCGACATCAACACCCGCACGCTGCGCAACATCGCGCGCGGCGTCGTGCCGCAGATGCTCACCCAGGGCAGCGGCCGGATCGTCACCGTCGGCGCCGCGTCGGCGTCGCGCGGCCTGGCGCAGATGGGCGCCTATACGGCCGCCAAGAGCGCAGCGATTCGCCTGACCGAAGCGATGTCGGCCGAACTGCGCGAGCACAACATCAACGTCAACTGCGTGCTGCCGACGATCATCGACACGCCCGAGAACCGCGCCGCGATGCCCGATGCCGACCCGGCGCGCTGGGTGGCGCCGGCCGCGCTTGCCGATGTCATCGTCTTCCTGTGCTCGGATGCGGCGCGCGCGGTGCATGGCGCCGCGCTGCCGGTTTCGGGGCTGAGCTGAGCGGGATGGCCGCCGCCGCGCGGCGCGTGCTCTTTCTACATGACGGCGTTGTGAAGACAATCGCCGAACCCGATCCCGAACTCAATACACCACCACCGAGCGGATCGACTCGCCGCGCTCCATCAGCTCGAAGCCGTGGTTGATGTCCTCGAGTAGGCGGCGGATCCCGAAGTGACGGAGGAGTGGAAGTGGGCGAATCCGGTCTGGTCGCACGACGGGTTGATCTGCACCGGCGAGGCGTACAAGAAGGCGGTCAAGATGACCTTCGCCAAGGGGGCATCGCTGGCGGATCCCGCCAACCTCTTCAACGCCAGTCTTGAAGGCAGCACCCGACGCGCGATCGACTTTCACGAAGGCGACATGCCGGATGAGGCGGCCCTGAAGGCGCTCATCCGGGCTGCGGTGGCCTTCAACAAGTCGTCAGCCCGCAAGTAGAAGGCGCTCCGGCTTCGGGGCGGGTCCGCTGTGATTCACACGGCCTGCCGATCAACCACGCACGATCCGGGAGTCCTCGCGATCCTCGCGCCCGGTATCGATATGCCCCCACATCAGTTTCCAGGCGAGCATCAGGACGATCGCCACGCCGACCGCAAGGAGGAGTTTGCCGAGCTGCGCCTGGTCGTCCAGCAGGTAGTTGCTGCACAGGCGCACCGGTGAAATGAGATAGAGCCAGCCGAGGCGAAACGCAGTCGCAGTCAGTTCGAGCAGGACCACGCCACGCACCACGAATCCTGCGCGCGGCCAACTCAATGCCACCGCTGCGCCGATCAGCAGCGGCACGCTCAGAAATTTCGCGAGCGTGAAGCGCGGATCGTCGAGCGCCGCATCCATCGCCAGCGGCAGCATCCAGACCATGCTGGTCAGCGAGGCCAGCAACAGCCCGCTGATTCCTTGATAGTTCCAGCGCGCGAGGCGCCGATCGAGCCAGCCCGGTGCCCCCTGTGCCAGCCAGCCGCCGGCCAACGCCAGGAGCGGAATCTGGACCAGCATCTGAAGCGTCATCGTCGATTCGAGCGCGTGCCGTACGGGAGGGACCGCGAGCGCGGCCCACAGTGCGGCGCCGGCAAGGCATAGGTGGCGGTTCGTCGGTTTCACGGCGTCATCCGCTGCGTGACGTAACGGGCTGCGCCGGGAAGATCATCCCAATCCAGGATCGTGACCAGCCGGCCCTCGGGATCGACCACCGCAATCGCGGCGTTGTGCACGAATCCGCCCAGACCGTCCGGCACGGCGACGACGCCGAATACGCGCATCAGCGCGGCAAGGCTCGCGTGATCGAGCGGCCGTGCCGCGATCCAGCCTGCGCCACGGTCGCCATGGATGCGCTGATAACCGGCCAGTGCAGCGGGGTCGTCGCGGTCTGGATCGAAGCTGATGCTCAGCAGCGCGACCTTGTCGGCAGCGATCGGCTCGGCCAGCTCACGCTGCAGGCGCGCGAATTCGCCGCCCTGCACCGAACAGTACGTCGTGCACTGCGTGTAGATGAAATCGACCAGCAGCCAGCGCCCGCGCAACTGATCGAAACTGATGCGCGCGTCGGCTGCGGTCTGCAGCGACAGCGGTGGCACGACCGGCGGATGTTCCCGCACCGCGATGCGGCGCGCGGTCTCGGAGGTGAAGGCGCGGAATCCGTCCGTGACGCCCGCCAGCGCCCCGGCGCCCGCCGCCAGCACAACGAGGCTAACCAGTAGCGTTCGCGGTACCGCCACCGGGGCCCCCGTGCGCGGGTGCTTTCAGCAGGCCCGCCGCAATGCGGGCCGTGAAGTACAGCATAGCCAGCACCACCAGCGTCGCGCCGATCGAGCCGACCTTGTCGGTAGCGGTCCATTCCGGCAAGTGCGTCGCCATCCTGCGCGCGACGCTGAGGTGGCCGGCATTGAGGAACGCAAAGACGAAGACCAGCCCGCCGATGAAGAAGACCGGGAATCCCAACTTGTCAGCGCCGCTGTTCGGCGGTGTGTGGGCGTTGCGGCCGACGACGTGGAACATCAGCGCCAGCGCCATCGGCAGCACGCCGAGCAGGATGTAGAAATGGAAGTGACCGGGCACCCACTGGGTGTTGTGCATCACCTTGTTGATCTTGATGGTGCTGTCGAGGATGGCCGGCACGATGCCCGCCGCCCAGCCGAACAAGGCCAGGATCATCAAACGCGAGGGCAGCGTCCAGCGCATGCCGGAACGATAGATGTTGGTGAGCGCGCCATACATCGTGACCAGAAAGACCGGGAAGCCCGCGCCATACGAGACGATCTGGCCCGTGATCATCAACCAGCGCGGTTGGGCATAGTCCATCAGCAGGTGATGCGGGAACACGATGATCACGAACAGTGTGCTCACCGCCCACGACCACAGGAAAGGCCGCGAGATCGGATACGGCCTGCCCGAGTAGCGCGGCAGGAGTTCGTACACCGCGATGACGCCCATGTAGATCGCGGCATTGATGTACATGTGTCCGAACCAGAAAATCAGGTTCTTGGCCACCAGGGCATTCAGTTCCATCGCCGGAAAGTAGATATTGACGAGGCCCATCACCAAGACCACGGCACCGGCCAGAATGCCCAGCGTGTTGGCGATGATGACCATGGTGCTGGCGACCACGGTCTTGGGATGGTCCGGGTCGATTTTGCCGCTGAACAGCCATTGCAGCCCGAGCGCGCGGCCGAGGTTGCCGTGCACCTTGATGATGGCGGCGGCGGCGTCCAGGTAGAAGATCAGCATGCCGACACCGATCAGCAGGTAGCCCACCATGAAGAGCGCCGAGGCGTTCGGGGTCCACAAGCCCATGCTTTTCACCGGCAGCGGATAAAGGAACGTCCACAGCGCACCGTAGCCGTTGACGAAGATCGAGAAGATGATGCACAACGCCCCGAGCATGAACAGCACATAGTTGGTCATGAAAGCCCACAAGTGCAACCGCACGTACTTGCGCAGGAAGTACCACATCACCGCCGTCGTCGCGAGCGCGGTGGTGCCGACCATGCCCGCGCCATGCATCGAGAGGATTTGGTAGAAGAGGTCGGGCGGCACGTCCAGCCAGGTCGCCTGCCCCGTGCGCATCGTCAGGCCGAGCAGCATCATCAGCACGAACAAGGCCATCGACGTGAGGATGTAGAGGTTGAAGGCGAGCCGGTTTCCGCCGTCGAGGCGCTCGTCATCGGGATACATCGTGAGTGCAGCCATGATCAGCCTCCGCTTGCCGCGACCACCTTCAACTCGGCGGTCATGGGTGCATGTCCGATACCGCAGTACTCAAGGCACATCACGGTGTAGGTTCCGGGTTCGGTGAACGTGTGCACGAGCTTGTTGGTGAAGCCTGGCATCGCTTGCGTCTGAGTTGCAATCAGGCCGTTCGGTGCGTAGATCGCAAAGCCATGGTTCACGTCCTTGCTGGTGACCCGGAACTCCACCGGGCTGCCGGCCTGAACCTTGTCCGGTTTGAACTCCCACGCCCACTGCTGGCCGACGACATCCACGACCTGATGAATGCCCAGCGGCGTGTGTTGCGGCGGAATCGGGAAGTTATGGAGGGTGGCATAACTGACGCCCACGAAGATGATCAGCAAGGCGCCGAACAGCCAGCGTCGCAACACGTTGGACGTGTGCTCGGCGCTGCGTGTCGCTTCCTCATCGGCCGGTCTGCCCGCCTGCCGGATCACGTGAAGAAAGCCCAACGCGATCAAGCCCATGCCGGCCAGCGCGATGGCCCAGACGACGTCCTGCAAGATCATGTTGTCCCCGGTGCAGAGTCAAGACTGGGCGTGTTTACTAAGGCCCGCCCAGCCTGTCAAGGCGAAGCCCCTTCGTCCAGCTTGACGGCCGACAAGGCGTTGCCATGCTGCAGTTAGCATGAACCCCTGCACCGTCAGACTGCGCGCGCTTTCCGAGCCCGCGCGCCGCCTCGATCAGGCGGGCATCGTCATGCAGCGCCCAGTAGGCGGCCTGCAGCTTCTGCGTCACCGGCCCGTAGTCGCTGGCGGCACGACCGCCGATGGCCGCGCCGTCGATCTGTTGGATGGCGGTCGCGCCGCCACCGCTCGCCCGTCACCCCGGGGTTCAGACGCAGCGCGGCCAGGCTGGCCTCGGAGCGGTCGAGGTGCTCATCGAGGGGGAAGAACCTGCCCTGCCAGACATGGGCCACGTCGTAGGTGGCGCGTAAGGTAATTTTCTTCGATATTTCTTCAGTAAGACATTTCCATAATCGCAGAAATACAGATATGATGCTCGGTATGCGCAAGCCGAAACAGCCATCAACCAAAGCCACGGCCGTCTATGCGCGGATGTTGTCGGCGATGGGCTCCGAGCCGCGGCTGCGCATCGTGCGCCTGCTGCTGGCCGCGCATCCGCAAGGCTTGGTGGTCGGCGACATTGCGAGCGAGTTGAGAATTGCGAACTCCACCTTGTCGCATCACCTCGACAAACTCAAACACGAGGGTCTGGTCAGTGTGCACCGCGAAGGCACATTCCTTTGGTACACGGTCGATACCCTGGCCTTGCAGGAGCTGATGCAGTTCCTGTATGCGGAATGCTGCACCCGCAACAAGGCCATCGAACCGCAGAAGATCGTCTGCTGTAGCTGACTCTTTGGAGATGAGAATGAACGCACAAACCGATGTGAAAGACGTGGTCAAGGATGTCGTCAGAGAGAAATACGGTCAGGCCGCGACACGCGTCACGCAAGGCGCCACGAACAGCTGCTGCGGCGGCGCAGCAGGCGGCGTCGGGCACTGCGACCCGATCACCTCGAATCTGTACGACGCCGTGCAGGCCGGGGACGTGCCCGAGCAGGCCTTGCTTGCATCGCTCGGCTGCGGCAATCCGACCGCGCTGGCCGAACTGAAGGCGGGCGAGACGGTGCTTGATCTGGGCTCGGGCGGCGGCATCGATGTACTGCTGTCGGCGCGGCGCGTCGGCCCCACCGGCCGCGCTTTCGGCCTCGACATGACGGACGAGATGCTCGCGCTGGCGGAAGAGAACAAGCGCAAGAGTGGGCTCGAGAACGTGCACTTCCTGAAGGGCGAGATCGAGCACATCCCGCTGCCTGACAACTCGGTGGACGTGATCATCTCGAATTGCGTCATCAACCTGTCGGCCGACAAGGACCGCGTGCTGCGTGAAGCGTTTCGCGTGCTCAAGCCCGGCGGCCGTTTCGCGGTCTCCGACGTCGTCGTGCGCGGCGACATGCCGCCGGCTATTCGCCGGAACATGGAGTTGTGGGTCGGCTGCGTCGCCGGCGCGTTGTCGGACACGGATTACCTTGCCAAGCTTGCTGCGGCCGGTTTCACGCAGGCCGACATCGAAGTCACGCGCGTCTATTCGGTCGCTGATGCGCGCGAATTCCTCGCTGGCCAGAGCGACGACATGCAGCTACTCGCCGAGCAGGTCGACGGCAAGTTCATCAGCGGCTTCATCCGTGCCGTCAAGCCGCTTGCCGATTCGCAGCCCAAGTCCATGGTCGCGACAGCGAAAGGCTGAACGATGAATACTTGCCACCGGCGTCGCTAAGTCCACGTCAGCACGGCGCTACCTGAAGTAGACGCCGTCGGCGCCTTTTATTCAAAGGGGAAATCAATGTACGAACCGATCACTCTGCCATTCGGGGTCAAGATGCTGTTCAACACGGTCAAGCTCAAACCCGGAGTGAGCTTCGACGATGTCGAGCTTTCCGTGGCCGAGATGTGCAACGTCGTCAAGGAGACCTACGGTGGCGACAAGGGCGGCTTCGTCGCCGGCCAGGTGTTCAAGTTCACGGGCTTCGTCTCCGACGGAGGCTCGCTCGGCGGCGCCACGGCCGGCGATGAGCACTACGCGATCGTCACCTACTGGCGCTCGTTCGAGGAACACGAACGATCGCACGCCGACAAGATCTTCAAGGCCAAGTTCGACGCGCTGGGTTCGATGTGCACTGAATCCCGCGAGTTCGGCTACGACATGCTGTGGCAGGGCACGCCCGAAGGCGGCTGACTTCGGCGCGCCGAAGCGCAAGAACGTGCGGCACCCGGCACGCTCGGAACTCGACTCGCGCCCGGGTGCGAGTCGCGACGATCAGGGCGTGGTGCCGATCTCTCGCACGACCGCCTCGTATCCGGGCGACTGACGCAGTAATTGCCCGCCCACCTCGCGCAAGCGGTCGACATCCGCGGCCGGAAGCACGAAGCTCGTCGGCAGATTCATGAAGTAGGCGCGCTCCGCGGGATCGGCCAGCGCCTCGAAGCTGACGTCGATCACCTCCAGCGAGATCTTCGGCACCTTGGCTTCCGCCTGCGCCTCGGTCGCACCCGCAAGCCGCGCCCGCGCAACCAGCAGCTCGCGCCGCCACTTCATGATCTCGGCGCGGTCCTTCATGGTCTCGACGGTCTCGAACGAGTAGCGGTCGATCGGCACGCCCGTGGACTGCAACAGTTGGCCGACCATTCCGGGGGGCGCTTCCGAGCGGTCCCAGTCGGTGGCGGGTGACGAACGCGAGTTGACGATGACCAGCACG
>JBDTSN010000025.1:0-10699 GCA_039931145.1 Burkholderiales bacterium
ACGCGACGCGCCCGATCACGATGCCGAGCGCGGCGCCGATCTCGAATTCACCGGCGTCGATGGGGACCTCGACCAAGGCGCCGCTGCCGCGCAGCGTGTTGCGAGGCTTCAAGTACAGCACCGGAGCGCTCGGCGGTGCCTTGTACGGCGGCGCGCTTGCCGCATCGCCCAGAGCCGCGAGTGCGGCCGGATCATTGAGGAGCGTCCCGTAGACGACGCCCGACAGACGCCATGGAGCGAACTCGAAACGAGAGTGGAAAGGCAGCAGCATGGGCCGAGTTGTCACCGCGTCGAGATGTTCGCCGCGCATCAATTGCTAATATGTGAGCAATATAGTCGCTCGGATGTGAGTGAGTCAACTACCATTCCGGCGTACACAACGCTTGGCAACTTTCGCAGCATCGCATCTTGAAGCAGATGGACTCACGCGCGCGGTCACAACCGGCCTTCACGCATCGAAACCTGCCATTGCTCCTGCTGCAGGCACGCGAGCGCGTGATCGCACGGTTCAGACCTCTGCTCAACGCATGCGGCATCACCGAACAGCAATGGCGCGTCGTCCGGGCGCTGTTCGAGATCGGCCCCCTTGAGCCGCGCCAGATCGTCACCCTGTGCGGCATATCCAGCCCCAGCCTGGCGGGCGTTCTGGCACGCATGCAGGAGGTCGGCTTGGTGCGGCGTGTGCGGCTCGATCACGATCAGCGTCGTGTCAAGGTTTCACTGACGCCGAAAGGCCGCACGCTGGCTGCAACCATGGCGCCGCAAGTCGAAGCAGCCTATGCCGAACTCGAAGTGGCTGTCGGCCCCGAGCTTGTTGGGCAGGCCTATCAATTGCTGGATCGGCTGATCGTCGCGCTGGAGGCAGAACCCGACTCAGGCGACAAGCAGGAGTGAAAAAGCTCAGCGGCTGATGGCGCAGGCGTCAATGCGTATCGCTCCGGTCGCTCTCTGCGAAAGAGGGTACGCGACGGCTACAGGCGCGCTCCGAAACGCTTCAGCGCCGTCGAATGGCGCAGATGCAGCGACAGGCCCAGCGCAGCCATGTGATCGCTATTGCGGCCGAGCACCGTCTTGGCCAGTGGCAGGAAGACCTGCTCCTCATAGCTGGCATGGTCCATATAACGCTGCACCAAGTCGTCGAGCCGCCCGCCATCGAGCGTTGTGTCCTGGCCCTTGGCGACGCGTTTGAGCTGCGGCTCGAGCGCTGCCCATTCCGTCTCGATGGCGCGGTGTTCCTGGCTCAGGCGCTTGGTGATTGCCTGGACCTGATCGCGTTCCTCGCCCGCACGCGCGCTGGCCAGTACGGCCGGGAAGAGTTCGGACTCTTCCTGCCCATGGTGCTCCAGGATGACTTCGCGAAAGAACACCAGTGACTTGGCCGAGATGTTCCGTGCGCGTGCCGCTGGCTCCAGCAATGTCGGCAGCTCTCTCAGCGTGTGCAGTTGCGCCAGTACGCCCTCGTGGCATGACGCGAACTCGTCGACCGGTGAACCGCTTGCACTCGAAGGGGTTGCTCCGTCCATTGCTTCACTCCCGTCGTGCATCCACGTACTCCAGACCACGCCGGACTATCACCGCGGTGCAGACACGAAATCGAGTCCCGTATGCATTACAGGTCGAGCACCAGCAGCGGCGACTTCGCGCGCGAGACGCAGATCATCATCGAGCGGCCGGCATCGCGCTCGTCCTGCGACAACACGTAGTCGTTGTGCTCGACCTCGCCTTCGCAAACGGTCGTTTCACAGGTTCTGCACAGCCCTTCGCGACAGGAGAACGGCACTTTCAGTCCAGCATGCTCGACGATCTCGAGGATGCTCTTGTCGGGTGGGACCTGAAGCGACAGGCCGCTCTTGCGCAGGTCGACCCGGAACGCGCCCGCCGCTGTGGTCGCCGCAGTCGCAACGTCGGCATCCACCATCGGCGCGTTGAAATACTCGAAGTGCAAGCTCGCGACGGGTAGGTTGGCAGCCTGCGTTTTCACTGCGGCCATCAGCGGCTGGGGGCCACAGCAGTACACATGTTCGCCGGCGCGAACGTCCGCCAGCACCGCGGCCACGTCGAGCAGGCGGGGCTGTTCATCGTCGAAGTGGAAGCGGACTTTCGCGCCGAACTGGCGAAGCGTCTCGCAGAAGGCCGCACGTTGCGCGCTGCGTGCTGCGTAGACCAGCCGCCACGGCCTGTCGTTCGCCTCGCACCAGTGGATCATCGCCATGATCGGCGTGATGCCGATACCCCCTGCGATGAACAGGTGGCTAGCCGCCGCCTCCTCGAGCCTGAAGTTGTTGCGCGGCGCCGCGACATCGAGCACGGTGCCGCAGCGCAAGGCCTGATGCACGAAGCTTGAACCTCCGCGGCTATCCGCCACGCGGCCGACGCTGACCACATACCGATCGCGCTCGCGCCAGTCGTTGGTGAGCGAATAGTGGCGGATCAGTCCATTCGGCAGCTTGATCTCGAGATGCGCGCCGGGCTCGAACGGCGGCAGCGGCGCACCGTCGCTGCGTCGCAGTTCGAGCAGGACGATGTCACGTGCTTCGGCCCGCACGTCGACGAGCTCGAGCGTCAGCCGCTCGCCTGAGGCCATCGCCTCAAGCCGCCACCGCACTCGCCTCGCTCTCGCGCTGTTCGGCCTGGAGCATTTCTGCCAGGGTCCAGCGAAAGTGCGACAGCGGCGCGTCGGCAGCAATGGCCAGCAGCTTGAAGTCGGGATCGGCGTCCAGCAGCACCTGCTGCGCTTCGATGATCGCCTTGTCCTCCAGGAAGCCTTCTTCCAGGCTGTTGCGCAGCGATATCGCGATCGTCGGATCGTCCAGGTCGAAGTCGTGCAGGTAGTTCCAGAAGAAGTGAGTCGAGCGCCGGGTCTCGGGTGTCATGAACTGGCAATTGCGGTACTGCCGCGCGCCTTGCATGTTGCCTTCACGCAGGCCGCTGCCGGTCGGCGAGAACGTGGTGTAGAGGAAGAAGATGCCCGGAACCATCATGTGGCCGATGTTCTTGCGGTCGACCTTCTCCGTCTTGTTCGGGATGACTTTGCGGTGGTAGGGCGGCGGCAGGTCGTTCTCGTTCCAGCGCTCGACGCGAAAGCCGTTCCCGAGTCGCTCGATGGCCAACGGCTTGGTCTTGTACGCATACTCCTCTGAGCCGCCGAGGGTGTTGGTATGGACGAACGCAAGATGCGCAAAGTCGCTCAGGTTGTCGACGATCAGCAGCCAGTTGGCGTTGTAGTGCATGTAGTCGGGCACGCCGCGCCAACCCGGTTCACGCAGTTCCGGAAAGTCAACGATCAGCGACTCGTCTGCCTTGGCCGGGTCCCCCATCCAGATCCACACCAGATGATCGCGGGCGACCACCGGATAGCTCTTCACGCCGAGCTTGGGGGGAATGCGTTCCTGCCCCGGGATTTCGATGCACTTGCCCGAGGGATCGAACTTCATGCCGTGGTACATGCAGCGCAGGTCATCGCCCTCGATGCGGCCCATAGACAGTGGCGCGCCACGGTGGCAGCAACGGTCGTCGAAGGCCACGACCTTGCCGCTGTCGCCCTTGTAGAGCACGACTGGCTTTTCGAGGATGGTGCGCGCCAGCTTGCGGCCGTCGATCAACTCGTGATCCCAGGCTGCGACGTACCAGCAGTTCATCAGGAAAATCCCATCCTTGTGTGCCATGAGCCGTGCCCTCGATTCGAATTTGAACGGGACAAAGGATAGACATCGACAGGCCGCGGATAAACCCGCTGTGGCTGGACACAGCGTCCAACAGACTGGACAATTCCCCGGCATGAGTTGGGATGACTGCGACCTGTTCTGCCGTGTTGTTGAGTACGGCGGGTTCAGCGCCGCGGCACGCGCCCTCGAGCGGCCGAAGTCCAGTCTGAGCGCTGCCGTGATGCGCCTCGAAGCAACGCTGGAAGCGCGGTTGCTCGAGCGAACCACACGCCGGCTGCATATGACGGAAGCCGGCGAAGCGCTGTACCACGACATGCAGCCGCTGTTTGCCGAGCTTCGGCACTCCTATCTCGAGTCACTGGCGCTGCGACGCGGGATTTCCGGCACCTTGCGCATCGGGTCGCCCTACGAGTTCGCCGCACATCATCTGGCCGCGGTGGCCTGCACGATGATGGCCAGCTATCGCCAGCTGCGCGTCCAGTTGGACGTGCAGCATGAATCGGTAGACCCGTTGAGCCAGGGCTACGACATCGCGTTTGCGATGCTCGAAGCACCACTCCCGGCATCGACGATCGTCGTGCGCCGCGTTTTTTCGCTCGAGCGCCGACTGTTCGCCTCCCCCGAGTTCCTGGCATTGGCACGTGAGCCCGAACACCCCCGGCAGTTGGCGCAATTGCCGCTGATCGTCAGCACCCACGACACCGAATGGCGCTTCAAGTGCCCCGACGGTAGCGTCGAACGCGTGGGCCTCCAGTCCTCGCGCTTGAGCAGCTCGAACGCCGACGTGCGCCTGCAGGCGGCGATCGCCGGCTTGGGCGTGATGCGCGTGACGGGCACCTTCGGTCAAGCTGCCGTGCAGTCCGGGCGCCTACGCCAATTGCTCGGCAGCTATGTGTGCGATCCGCTGCGGGTCTACGCGCTGTTGCCGGCCAAGCGTTTGATGCCCGAGAAAGTACGGCTGTTTCTCGAACTGCTCAACGAACAGGCGGCGGCGCTTGGCGCAGCCTGAGTCCGCTGCGACCGTATTCGCCGCTTTACAGCCCCAGTGTCTGCGGTAGCCACAGGGTGATGATCGGCAGCGCGATCAGCAGGCCAAGCCGTACGACGTCGGCCAGCACGAAAGGCGCCACGCCGCGCCAGATGACGCTGCTCGGCACGTCAGGCAGCGCGCTGCGCAGCACGAAGACATTCATGCCGACGGGCGGTGTGATCAGCGATATCTCCGAGACGCACACGATCAGCACGCCAAACCACACCGGGTCGAGGCCGAGATGCACGATCAGCGGGAAGAAGATCGGCACGGTCAGCAGGATCATCGACAGCGTCTCCATGGCCGCACCGAGGACGACGTAGATCAGGCAGATGCCCACGACCACCAGCACCGGTGGCAGGCCAAGTGAGGTGATGCCGTCGCGCAGGTCGGCCGGCATCGTCGTGTAGTTGATGAAGTTGGCGAACAACGACGCGCCGATCAGGATCGTGAACAGCATGGCCGTGGTGCGCCCCGATTCACCGAGGATTTCGATGAACTCGCGCCAGTTCATTGCACGGCGCATCACCGCGAACAGCAGACCGCCCGCCGCACCGACCCCGGCCGCCTCGGTGGCGGTGAACCAGCCACCGTACAGGCCGCCCATCACCAGCGCAAACAGTGCCACCACGGCCCAGACCTTGCGCAACTCGACCCAGCGTTCAGGCCACGCGGTGCGCTCGCCGGGCGGGCCGAGTTCTGGCTTTCGCGCAGTCAGGGTCGCCGCAGTTGTCATGTACAGCGTCATCGCCAGGATGCCGGGGAACAGCCCGGCAGCGAACAACGCGCCGATACTCTGTTCGGTCATGATCCCGTAGATCACCAGGATCACCGACGGCGGAATCAGGATGCCCAGCGTGCCGCCGGCGGCGACGGTGCCCGCGGCAAACGAGTCGGCATAACCGTAGCGCCGCATCTCGGGCATCGCCACCCGCGCCATCGTCGCCACCGTGGCAAGCGACGAGCCACAGATGGCGCCAAAACCGGCGCAGGCGACGATCGTCGATAGCGCGAGCCCACCGCGTCTGTGCCCCAGGAAGGCGTACGACGCGCGAAACAATTGGCGTGACATGCCCGCCTTGGTGACGAGTTGTCCCATCAGGATGAAAAGAGGTACCACTGACAGCGTGTACTTCGCGATGTCGAGGATTTCCGTCGTCGCCGACGCTCCTGCGGCCTGCCAGCCACGCATCAGAGCCATGCCCACCAGCCCGACCGCACCCATTGCAAAGGCAAGCGGCACACGCAGCAGCATCAGCACGAACATGCCGGCGAAGGCGAACATGGCAGCGGTCAACGCGCGACCTCAGCGGCGGTATCTTCGAGCCGATGGCGGCGCAGCGCGAGCCACAGGTGAACACCACCGGTCAGGAACAGCAACGCGCCGATCGCATAGTGAAAACCTGCGAGCCCGATGCCCAGGCGAGGCGTGATGTCGCCAAAGGAAGCCGTGCGAGCAGCGCGTTCGACGACCAGCCAGCTCGCCCCAAGAAGCAGCCCGGCGCAGACCAGGTTGGCCAGCACCGACAGGGCGTGTTGCCAGCGCGTGGCAAGCCAGTGGTCAAACATGTCGAAGACGACGTGCTCGCTCTTCAGCGATGCAAGCGGCAGCCCCGCAAATACCACCGCCAGCATCATCAGCTCGATCAGCTCGACAGTCCCGGGCACGCTGGTGCCGAGCAGCTTGCGCGCGATGACGTCGACGAACTGCAGCGCCATCATCGCAAACAAGGCGGCGGCGACAACCCACGTCAGAAAGCGCTGCGTCTGCGTGATCGCGCGGGACATATTCATCGCCATCGCCGCAGGAGCGCACAGGCAGCGACAAGCCAGTGCGCGTTCCGACACGAGCATCGCGTGCTGCCCGGCGCAGCGCAGAAGTGCAGCACCTCAGGGCTGCGCTTTGGCGATCTCGGCGCGGAACTCCTGTAGCACCTGCGACGCGTTGGCAAGGCCCCGCTGCTGGGCAGCCTCGACCCACTTTTGCTCCAGTGGCTGGGTCTTTTGCTTGACTTCGTCAACAAAGGTTTTCGGCGATGGCGCCGAATTGATGCCAAGCTTGTCCATGGTCGCCTGACCGCGACGATCGGCAATGTCCCACTCGCGGCCGATCAGACGTGCCGCGTGTTCGCCGGACAACTTGGTGATCGCGGCCTGGTCGGCTGGTGCAATCCGGCTCCAGGTGGCGGGGTTCATGACCATCGCGAAGCTCGTGTTGTACAGACCACCCGGCACCCGGGTGCGGAACTTGACGAAGCTCTCCAGGCGGTGCACGACGACCGACTCGGCGGGGAAGAACACGCCATCGACGACGCCCGAAGACAGCAGTTCGTAGGACTCGGTGGCAGGCTTGAGCAGCACGTTGGCGCCAATCGCTTTGGCCACGTCGTTGACCATTCCGCCACCGACGCGGAACTTGAGTCCGTCGAGATCGGCGGTCGAATTGATCGCACGCTTGGACAGGTAGATGTCGCCGGGGCCATGCGTGAAGACGGTGATCACCTTCAAGCCCTTGTGCTCGTCGAACTTGGCCAGGTGGCGTTCGAATACGCGTTCGTAGGCCACCGAAGTGGACTCGGCCGAGTCACCCAGGAACGGAAACTCCGCGATCGATGTCAGCACGAAGCGGCCGGGCGTGTAGCCGTGGATGCTGGTGGCCAGGTCTGCCAAGCCGTCACGCACTGCATCGAAGGTGGCGGCTGGGCCGGCCACCGGCTTGGGCAGGATGTTGCAGGTGACGCGCTTTTCGGTGGCTGCCGAGACCTCGTCGCACCACTTGCTCACGCCGATCATCATCGGGTGTGTCTTGGGCACGAACATCGATGTCGTCAGTACGATCTGAGCCTGCGCCAAAGTCGACGGCAGGGCCAGCACGGCTGCGAGTGAAAGAAGAACCGTCGATCGCTTCATTGCCTGTCTCCAAAGGAGTTGACACCATGGTGTCGGGGTTGCACCACGGTTGTCGTGGCGTTTGTCAAACGAGGGACGCAGCGTCCACTTCGGCGTCGCGAAGCACACTCAGGAAGAGCAGTTGCTCCAACTGACCGCGTGGCTCGAACGCACGCGCGTCACGCGCGCACGCCCGTCGCACGTCTTCGGAGAGCGGCCGGTTCGAGCCGCGCAGCGTGTCGGCCGTGACCTGGACTTCACAGGCACGCTGCAGCGTCCACATCCAGCGAAAGGCATCGGCTACGTTGCTGCCGACCACCAGCATGCCGTGATTGCGCAGCACCATCACACGCTTGTCGCCGAGGCTCGCCGCGAGTCGTGGGCCCTCGTCATCGTGCACCGTGATGCCTTCGAAATCGTGATAGGCCACGTCCTCATACAACTCGGCGCCGTAGAAATCGTCATGGCCCACGCCGTCGTTCTTGCAGGCCACCGCCATGCCAGCTGTGGTGTGCGTGTGCATCACGCAATGGGCGTCGGGCCGGGCGGCGTGAACCGCGCTGTGAATCACGAATCCGGCGCGGTTGACGTGGTACGGCGTGTCTTGCAATGGTTTGCCATCGCGACCAATCTTGATCAGGTTGCGCGCTGTAACCTCACGATAGTTCAGGCCGAACGGGTTGATCAGGAACGCCATCGATTCGCCCGGAACGCGAAGCGTGATGTGGTTGAAGATCAGCTCCGTCCATCCCAGGTGATCGAACACCCGATAGCAGGCCGCAAGTTGAACCCGTGCCCGCCACTCCGCGGGCGCGAGACCAGCTGGGCACGCGGCTTCCAGCGACGCCAGCACATCGGTTTGCGTTTCAGGATCGTGCTGGCTGATGCGCGCCGAGTTCCTGTCGTTCTGTGCCATGTTCAGTGATTCGCATTCCGTTTGAACATCGCAGCTTAGCTACGTCGGGCGAATGAATAAACCGGCGATAGGCGAACACACTGTTCAACTGCCTGGACAATCCAGTTGAGTACCGACCGCGCTGCATCAGACGCGGATCGACGTCAGATCCGGTCGCGTCGATCCCAGATGTGCGCAGTGCGCAACCCAGAAGCTGGCTGGGGTCGAGCGAAACCGGCGTGACCTCGCGGGCATCCAGCCTTGCGGGTCGAAAGTGGGAGCGAGCGCGCGTGCGCGGCGCTTGTGCTGCGCCACGAAGCCGATCATTTCAAATCAGTGACTGCAGCGTGCGCGGGTCGCGCTGGCCGGCGAAGTATTTCGTCAGTGCCTGCGCGAACACTGGCTCGCCGGGTGAAATCCGGTCGAACAGCGTCATCGACGAGCGAAACTTCAGGTCGTCGGGCGAATGGAATATCTGGTGCGCGCTGCGGCCCTGCACCGCCAGGACGAGAGCGGTGCACTGCTTAAGGCGCGCACCGAGGATGGGATGCTGCAAGTAGGCATCCGCTTCCTCGCGTGATTCAATGCCGAAGCGCTCGGCCGTCGGGCTGCGACCCAGGCTCTTGAGCTGGGGAAAGACGAACCACATCCAGTGGCTCGTCTTTGCGCCGGCGCGTAACTCAGCGCAGACCTGTTCATAGATCGGGTCCTGCGCATCGACGAAGCGTTGCAACGCGTACGGGTCGTCCATTTTCCCGATCCGGTTTCAACACTCGTTGCCGGCACGATCGAGCGGTGTCCCCGGTGCGTGATGCCCAGTCATCCCCACACCTCGCGCGCCACCTCGACCACGCGTTCGAGCTTGTGCCACTGGTCGTCTGGCGACAGGGCATTGCCGTGATGCGTGCTGGAGAAGCCGCATTGCGGCGACAGGCACAGGCGTTCGAGCGGCAGCGCCTTGGCGGCTTCATCGATGCGGCGCTTCAGTGCGTCCTTCGACTCGAGCGCACCGACCTTGGTGGTGACCAGCCCCAGCACCACCTTCTTGGCATTGTCGCCACTGTCCTGCAGCACGTGCAGCGGCTCGAAGCCGCCGGCGCGCTCGCTGTCGAACTCCATGAAGTAGCCGTCGACGTTCGTCGAGAACATGGCCTCGACGACCGGCTCGTAGCCGCCTTCGGCCACCCACGCGCTCTTGAAGTTGCCGCGGCAGGTGTGGATGGTCACGCGCAGGTCGTCGGGCTTGCCGGCCAGCGCGGCGTTGATGGTGTCGGCATAGGTGCGCGGCAGCATGGCCGGGTCATCGCCATTGGCGCGGCAATTGGCCTGGATCTTCGCGTCGCACAGGTAGGCGAATGTGATGTCGTCGAGCTGCAGGTAGCGGCAGCCGGCGTCGTACAGGTGGCCGATGGCGTCGCGGTAGGCTGCGGCGACGTCGGCCCAGAACTCAGCGAGATCAGGGTAGGCCTCGTTCGAGATCGCGGCGCGGCCGCCGCGCAGGTGCAGCATCGATGGCGAAGGAATCGTCATCTTCGGCGTGCCCTTGGTCACGGACTTCAGGAAGGCGAAGTCGCCGGCCATGATGGGTTTGCGGCAAGCGATCTTGCCGGTGACCGTGGCAATCGGGGGCTGTTCGTGCCCCTCGGCATTGAACTTCGGGCCGGGGTTGTCCTGCAGCGCGACACCGTCGAGTTGGGCCAGAAAATCCAGGTGCCACCAGTCGCGCCGGAATTCGCCGTCGGTGATGCCTTGCAAGCCGATGTCCTGCTGCCGGCGCACGGCGTCCCGGATGGCTTGGTCCTCGATGGCGGCCAGCGCGCCGGCCTTAAGTTCACCAGCCTTGAACTGGCGCCGCGCCTGGCTCAGTTCGGCGGGACGCAGCAGGCTGCCGACCTGGTCGGCACGAAAGGGGGCATTCATGGGCCTGTCCTTCAGGGAAGCAAAAGAGTTCGTGAGGGTCAACGCTTGCGGTCGTCACGGACCAATCTCAAGTAGAACTTAGCTGCCGCGGGTTGCACAGGCGACAACGACATTGACGCGCGCCACTCTGCAACATAAGAAGTCACAGGCTCATCAAGTGAGCCTGGCTGGCCCTCGTTGCCAATCCGAAACATCGAAGCCCGCGGCTTTTCCGATGGTGGATTTACACGACCACGGGGATTTCAGTCGCCGGCGGCGTGTTGCGGCTGCGGCCGCAGCGCACGATGCCGTCGATCATCA
>JBDTSN010000026.1:0-10665 GCA_039931145.1 Burkholderiales bacterium
TCGAGATGATCATCGTGGACACCACGGTGCAAGAGAAGGCCATCGCGCACCCGACTGACAGCCGCTTGCTGGAGATCGCGCGCCACAAGGTGGTCAGTGCCGCCAAGCGCTGTGGCATCGGGCTCAAGCAAACATTCGCCAAGGAGGGCAAGGAGTTGCGCCGCAAGGCCGGCGGCTATGCCCACGCCAAGCAGTTTCGTCGCCTGCGCCGCACGATCAAGCGCCAGCGCACGATCCTGGGCTCGCTCATGCGCGATGCACAGCGCGGCCTGGAATCAATTTCGCAGGGAGTTGCCAAGCATGAGCCCACGGCACTGGCCATCACCGAGCTGACGATGTGGCTGGGTCGCGCAGAGCGAATTCGCACGCAGGAACGCCACAGCAAGAACAAGCTCTACGCACTGCATGCGCCCGAGGTGGAGTGCATCGGTAAAGGCAAGGCGCGCAAGCCCTACGAGTTCGGCGTGAAGGTCAGCCTGGCTGTCACGCATCAGCACGGCCTGATGGTCGGCGCCCGGTCTTTCCCCGGCAACCCCTACGACGGCCACACGCTGGCCGAGCAACTCGAGCAGACCAACACGCTGCTGCAAGACATCGGCGTCAAGCCCACCACGGCTGTGGTCGATCTGGGCTTCCGCGGCGTGGACGCAGACTGCGCGCCAGTGCAGATCATCCACCGCGGCAAGTTCAAATCACTGGACGCGCAGCAGCGCAAGTGGCTCAAGCGGCGCCAGGCGATCGAGCCGGCCATCGGTCACACCAAGAGCGACAACCGTATGGATCGCTGCTGGCTCGGCGGCAGCAGTGGTGATGCGCTGCATGCGGTGCTGTGCGCTGCGGGGTTCAACATCCGCTGGCTGCTGCGGGCGATTGCCGCGAAGGGGCTCGTGGCCCTTGTTTTGTCCTTCTCTCAGATGGCGTTGTATGCAGCGTGTATCGGCGCCGTGCTGCAAATCCCGACCGTTCCCATCAGGCGAGCATCTCGGCGATTCGAGTGGCGATGCTGGTCACTCACGCCGCGCTTGGCGAGCGGGTGAGGACGGATTTCGCAGGGCCGACTACTGACTCTCCGAACGGTTTGGTTCTTCGTTGGGTGATGGCGAGCGAGAAGCTTTATCGAAGGCGATCCCGCCTTGCTTCTGTGCGACTGCGCCTCGCACCAAGCGGCATTGGCCGAACAGCAATGTGCTCCTTCGTCTGTCCGCTTTTCCCAAGCTACCGCGTCCTTCCTGATGAGGGCCATCGAGGGTGGCACTCGGCAGCCAACTGGAGAACCACCATTTCTCACGCGACGACGAGCGGGCCGCGATCTGCCGGCTGAAGGAACGGTGCCGATCTTGTGAACGTGCCGTAGTCCAGCGCCCCGAACTTGCCCATGACCACTGGCCACTGACCAACGAATTCCGATGTACCCGAAACCCATCCCTCGCCTGCTGAGCCGACTCGTCTGCCTGCAGTGCAAACGCACGGTGTCGGCAGTCTTCCTGTGTTGTTGGCCGCCACCGTCGCCGCGCTTGCGCCGTGGCTGCGAGCCCAGTCCCCGCTGAGCGACAACCGCCCGGAACGGCACCGGCTAGTCGGTCTTGCAAAGCCCGCCCTGTTATCTCAACCTCGAAAGGAATCCCCATGAATACTTTCGCGCGCGTTTTCCGCCAGAGCCTCACTTGCTATGCCCTTGGCTGTTCCTTGGCGTCTGGGATGGCAGGAGCGCAAGCGGTTGCGGCCCCGCCAGACGAGTTGGCCTTCGCTGCCGCGCAAGAGGCTTACGACATCAGCCACTGGGCCGAGGCGCACGCCGCGTTTGCGGCACTGGCCGACCAGGGCGACGCCGAGTCGGCACGCATCGCGCTGCAAATGTGGCGGCAGGGGCAGGTGCTGTACGGCAGGGCCTTCGAGGTCACGCCCGAGCAGGCGCAGCGCTGGCGGCTTCTGCTGAACTGTCGGGCCGAAGATGCCGGAGCCGGCTGTGTGCTGGTCTCGAGCAGACCCTGAAAGCCGTTGATCGCGTAGGCCGACGCATTCCGTCGACGCTTCTATGCGCTATCGGCGACGAAGCAGTCATGGCCGAGTCCTGGTGCGCGCCAAGGAACGCCCCCCACGAACCAGGCGGAATGCGCGCTAGCGTGGCCGGTTCTGCGGTGCCATCGCGTTCTACCCGGGGATGGACATCGAATCGAATCGGCCTGCTGACCCGCTCAGCCTCACTGTGCGCGAGCGCTGCGTGTTCTCAGTAGCGCACCAGGGCCCGCGAAAGCACGCTTTCGCGAAACTTGTTGGCCGCACGATACCCACGATCGAGCACCACATGAGCACGCTGTGTTCCAAGTTGGGTATCGAGTCATGCAGAGCATCGTTGGAGCGAGATTTCAACAATTTGGTGATGCGACCGCGTCCAGATAGACCCCAGCTCCGAAGAGGGATGCGTGCGACCGACGAAGCACTCGCAGGCCGACACGGGCACCCAAGCCTCAACTCCGACCCACTCCATCCAAGGACTTCAGCATGAACGCAGATCTCAAATCCATTCCCGTGGCCCTCGCGTTGGCGGTTGGCCTGGCCGGCAGCGCATTCGCGGACCGGCCCGCCAACATCGCCGGCACGACCTGGACATTGCAAACCAACCGCGATGCGTCGCAGCTTGTCATCGACACGCAGGGCGGTCCCGGCGCACCGGGCGCAGCGAACTGCCGCAGCATCGACGGCACGCTGAGCACGTCGCAGGACATCAAGGTCAACGGCTGGTACTGCCCGTCCACCGGCCGCATTCACTTCGTGCACCGCAACCTCAACTCGAGGCTCGCGGTGCGTGTGTTCACTGGCAACGTGTCGGACGAACTCATTGGCCAGCCACTACACATGGCCGGCACGATGACGGTGTTGGTCTCGGCCTTCGGCGATCTTGGCGAGTACAACTTCTCGGCGGTGAAGCAGTAGACGTTGCGGTCAACGCCGGATATCGGCATGAACGCGATTGCGAACGACCCCGGTGCACCCAGAGCGGTGCGCGGCCTGCGCGAGCGCGTGATCCAGACGCTGTGCTTCGAGGTTCTGGGTCTGGTGCTCGTGAGCCTTCCGTTCGCACGCTTTTCTGGCGTGCCGGCAAGCGATTCGCTGTTCGTGCTCTTCGCGATATCGATGGCAGTGATGTCGTGGTCGACGCTCTACAACACCGCCTTCGATCTGATCGAGTGTCGGTTGACGGGTCGCAAGGCCAGCGACCGGCCGCCGCGCTGGCGCGTGCTGCATGTGCTCGCGCTCGAAGCGAGTGCGCTCGTCGCGACGTGGCCGCTGATGGTGGCCCTCACACCACTGAGTTGGCGCGAGGCCTTCTTCGCAGAAATCGGCCTGACGCTGGCCTACGCGGCCTACGGTTATGTCTTTCACCTGGTCTTCGATCGCATCCGGCCGGTGCTCACACCCATGCATCGCAGACGCGAAACCTGAACCGTAGCCCTCGGGCCCCTCGGGCGCCTCGGGTCGGGATGAACGTCAAAGTTGGACGACGGTTATCACAAAAAGCCCCCCGGCCAGCGCCCACCGGGTTCAGCGAGAGGCGTCGGCCGCAAGCTGACGCCAGTAGCCGTCGGCGCGCCCCAGCGCGGCATCCGCCTCATCGTTTCGGCCCTCGGCCCGCAATCCGAGGCCGTAGGCCTGCAGACGCTCGGCCTCGACTGGGCCGGAAGGCTCGGTCGAGGTCATGCCATCGCCCAGCGCCAGCGCGGGTGCTGTGTCGTCCGCCTGGAGCGCCAGGAGGGCCAGCTCGGTGCGCGCCTGAAGCTGTCGCAGGTGGTGGCCGGCACGCCCGTCGGTTTGCGCCAGCGCTTCGCGCTGCTCGCTTTCTGCGGCCCTGGTGTCACCCGCCAGCCGGAACACCACGCCGCGCAGGTGGTGCGCGTAGAAGAGCATGCCGCGTCCGGCGGTCGACGGCGGCACGCCGAGTTCACGCAGGGTCTGCAAAGCGGCGTCGATCTGGCCACCGCGCGCTTGCGCCAGCGCCAGGTGATAGCCGCTGTCCCAGGCGACGAAGCTATCCGGGCCGCGCGCCGCGACACCCAGCGTGTGCGCCGCTTGCAGCACGCCCAGGGCCTGCGGCCGTCGCATTGCCACCAGCGCCCGGCCGCGCAGCACCTGCGGCACGGCCCGCGTCCAGTCATCCTGCACGCCGGCCGCTTCGAGCACCGCAGCCGCGCGCTCAGCATAGGGAAGAGCCGCCTGCGGCCGGTCGACCGCGAGTTCGAAACGCGCCACGTCGGCGGCGTAGTAGCCGACCATCGGGACGTTGGGGCCGAGCAATGCCGACGTATCGGCCACCACCTTCTTCAACTCTTCGGCTGCGGCTCGGTACTGGTTGTCATTGCCAAGTGCGCGGCCATAGGTGCCGCGCGCGTCCAGAACCCGCGCATGCGGTTGCTTGTCGCCCCAGGCCGCGATGGCCATATCGAGGGCTTCACGGCTGGCGAGCAGCGCGCGCGCCGGGTCTTTCAGGTAGTTCAACGCGACCGCGCGCAGCAGCGCCGGCGCCACCGCGCGCTCATCGCCAGGCGGCAACTTGGCGCGTGCCAGATCCAGCGCGCGCTGCGCAGAGGCCACCGCATCGGCCGGTCGCTGTTGCTCGATCGCGAGATGGGCCACATTCTGATAGGCCTGAATCAGCTCCGGCGCGCCGATGTCTGGCGAGCTCTGCAGCGCCGGCACAAGCGTCTTCAGCTCGGCGTCGAGCTGCGCAATCTGCGTCCGATGTCGATAGACCTCGCTCATGCCGAGACGCGCGCGCAGCACCAGCGCGTCATCTTCGCCCAAAGCGTCCCGTCCCTCGACCAGCGCCTGTTGAAGCAGCGTCTCGGCCTCGTCGAAAGACGACAAGCCGATCAAGGTGTTGGCCAGGAGCGTCAGCAGTTGAACGCGCAACGCCGGCTGGTCGGCG
Organism: Burkholderiales bacterium; assembly: GCA_039931145.1. GTDB lineage: Bacteria > Pseudomonadota > Gammaproteobacteria > Burkholderiales > Burkholderiaceae_C > CAIKUF01. Next base: position 4,925 of record JBDTSN010000026.1, read on the forward strand.
AAGCGGTTGCCGAGCTTGGCGCGCGCCTGATGGATCAACTGTTCAACGGTGGGTTTGGATACGCCGGCGTTGTACGGGTCGGCCTCGCGCAGCACGTCGGCCATGAAGATGGTGACGGCCTCGGCGCGGCGCTGCTGGGCACCCGCCACCTGCGCCTGCCACAGTGCCGCGCCGGCGCCGCCGAGCACCGCCAGCAGCGCCGTGGCGCTCAACGCGGTGACCAGTGCGTGACGGGCCACGAAGCGGCGCATCAGGTAGATGGCATTCGCGGGCCGCGCCAGCACCGGCAGGCCATCGAGGTGACGTTGGATGTCGTCCGCCAGCGCCTGCGCTGTGGAGTAGCGCTGCGCAGCGTCGGTTTCCAGCGCCTTCATCACGATGGCATCGAGATCGCCGTGCAGCGCGCTGGATCTGGCTACCACGCTGGGCAGAGGCACTGTCGCGCCGCTGCCGGCCGGCGGCGGCCGTTGGCCGCAGAGCAGTTCGTACAGCACGACACCGAGCGAATAGATGTCGCTCGCCGTGCCGAGCGGCTCGCCGCGCACCTGCTCGGGCGAGGCGTACTCAGGAGTGTGGGCGCGGCCGGCTTCGCGCGTCAACGCGGTGGCTTCGGTGACACCGTCGTGCAGGAGCTTGGCAATGCCGAAATCGAGCAGCTTCGCTTGGTCGTTGTCGTCCACCAGGATGTTGGCCGGCTTCAAATCGCGATGGACGACCAGTTGGGCATGCGCATGGGCCACGGCCTGGACAACCTGCAGAAACAATCTGAGCCGCTGCGTCGTGTCCTTCGCGTGGGCATCGGCCCAGGCATCGATGCGCTGGCCCTCGACATACTCCAGTGCCAGCCAGGGCTGGCCGTCATCGGTCACGCCGGCGTCGTACAGCCGCGCGATGTGCGGGTGCGACAGCGCAGCCAGGATCTCGCGCTCGCGCTTCAGCCGTTCGGCCAGGTGTGGCCAGCGCCAGGCGCCGTGTGGCAGTTTGAGTGCAACCTGACGCGCCCTCAGCATGTCGTCGCGCTCGGCCAGCCACACGCTGGCCATGCCACCGCTGCCCAGTTCGCGCAGCAGCCGGTACGGCCCGATGCGCTCGGCCGGGGGCGAGGCGCCGGAGAAGTCGGCCGTCTCGATGCGGGGCAGATTGCCCGTAAGCGCGCCGGATTCGGCGTGGGCCAGCAAGGCGCGCAAACGCGGCAACAAGTCGGCATCGGCAGCTGGCAAAGCGTGCATCCAGGCGTTGCGCTGGCTCGCTGGCAGATCCAGGGCCTCGTCGAGCAACTGCCGCAGTCGGGCCCAACGTGGCGCGGGCAGATCAAACGGCGCGGCGCGCGCACTTGCCGCTGCAACGTCGGGCGCGGCCTCCTGGCTCATTTTTCGAGCGCCTCGGCCAGGAACAGCCGCGCCGCGGCCCAGTCGCGGCGCACCGTTCTCTCGGTCACTCCCAGCGCTGCGGCGATCTCGACTTCGGCGAGCCCGCCAAACCAGCGCATCTCGACCACCTGCGCCATGCGTGGATCGATCTGTGCCAGCGAATCGAGCGCTTCGTGCACATCCAGAATCTGCTCCTCACCAGCATCGACTTCGGGCCAGTCGGTGTGCAAGGTGATGCGAAGGCCACCGTCGGCGCGCTCGGTGCGGCGCTGGCGCACGATGTCGACGATGATCGAGCGCATTGCCCGGCCGGCGTAGGACAGGAAGCGCGCGCGATCCGGGAAACGCAAGTCTTCCCGCTGCGACAGCCGTAGAAACGACTCGTGCACCAGCGCGGTGGTGTCCAGCACGGTGTTGCGCCCACCGTCGCGCAGTCGCGCGTGCGCCATGCGGCGCAGGTCGCGGTAAGCGGCCTCATACAACTCGTCCACCATCGCTTGTGGCAGTGACGGATTTGGGTCGGTGTCTTCAGACATGTTCGACTCCGGTGGCTTGCACGCAGTATCCGCGCACGAGCAGATGGCAACCTGCCATGCCCCTAGAGCTAGGGGCGATACAACGATTTGTATCTGTCCGGTTCGGGGCTACGGCAGCGTCTTAACGGGTTGTGGCGATCCGCGCATTTGACGGGGTGCCCGAATTCCGGAGAAACGACAATGACTCATCGATGCAACAAGCGCGCAGCGCCGGGCGCGGAACTAGGCAGCGCATGACGAGCAACCTCGCCATCGATGCACTCGGATACCTCGCGTCCGCGCTTGTGCTGGCCACTTTCTCGATGCGGGGGTTGGGCAGTCTGCGCGTTGTCGCCATCGCCAGCAACATCGCCTTCATCGGCTACGGCGCGCTGGCTGACATCGCGCCGGTGCTGGGCTTGCATGCGCTGCTGCTGCCAATGAACTGCGTGCGGCTGCACCAGGCGATACGGTCCCGCACGCTCGCTGCCCACGCGTCGGGCCGAGGCGCGCCTGCATTGCCGCAATGGGGCGCGTTGGGCGCAATCAACGATGGGCGACACCCACCGTCTCGGTCCGAGGTATTTCGTCGCTATCGTGCGGCTCGTTTTCGTTCAGCGTCATGCCTGTCATCGAACCCGCCAAGCGCTCCACTTTGCCTCTGCCCGTCGGATCGGCCGTTGCGCTGCCGCTGGCGAGCCATGCACACGCGCGTGTTTGCCGGCCAACGGGTTGGCAGCGACCCGCGAATGTCCTCTACGGTGCGACGATTGCGTTGTTCCCTATGACCGACAGTGTCACCAAGCCTCACCAGCCGCCGTCTGCGTCTTTCCCCCTCTACCTGGAGAAACCGATGAAGTGCCTCGTTCGAAAAGCCTGCCGGCGCTACGCCGCATTGCTGACACTGCTGCCTTCGGTGGTCCTTGCGCAGGCGGTCTATGAGCCGTTCGACTATGTCGCAGGCTCATCGATGAATGGTCTGGAGGCAACCGGCCGAGGGCTCGCCGGTCACTACACCGGCCCGTCGGTCGGGGACCTGCAGATCAGCAGTCCGACGCTAGGCTATGGCAATCTGTCGGGCGCCACACCGGGTGTTGCGGGCAACAAACTGACAGACATCGGGCTCGGTGGGGCCGCCACGGTGACGGTGGCCGTCGACCAGGACATCGTCGTCGCGCCCGGGCAGCAGCTCTTCTTCAGCGCGCTGTTCACCTTGGACGACACCGGCAACCACGTGCCCTACGCTTGGATCGATCTCATCGACAGCGCCAGCGGCGGGCGCCTCGGCTTCGGCGAGCCGGTTGCTGGCTCCAGGGCCATCCGTGTCGAGGCAGACACCGCATCCACTGGCGGGCTCGTCAGCGCATCGAAAGACAATGCGTTCGTCGACGGTCAGACGTGGTGGCTCATCGGGCGCTACTTCAACAGCACTTTGCCAGGTCAGGATTCGCTGCAACTGGTCGGCTACGAAACCTCTCAGTTCGAACCTGTCGCCACCGCGTTCGACCTGTCGGATCCGAACGCGGACCTGGCCTTGTCGATTGACGGCGTCAACATCAACCTGCAAACGATCAGCACGATCGCCTTCTCGATTCGCGGCGCAGACAACAACTTCGTCGATGAACTTCGGATTGGCCGCACATTCCCCTCTGCGGTCCCAGAGCCGTCGACGGCACTGCTGTTGCTGGCCGGAATTGGCCTGGGGCTCGGCGCCCGCCGGCGTCGGCTCGGCCAAGAACGCGCGGCGGCAGAGCGCTGACTCGCTCCGTGTAGGGTAATGTTGCATGCTCGCTTAATCCAAGTCGACCGCACCTTGTGCCGGGCAGCGGCGCGACCCGTGGCCTGGCGCAAGTGGCGAAGAAGCGGCTGTCCGTCCGCGCGCCGGTACGGGTCCGAGAGCATGGCAGCACTGGCACCGAATCGTATGAATACTGCTCCGACCGCTTTCGGTTTGGGCCGAGTCGCCGCCGTGTCCGATCCGGTGCGAATGCTCGCAGGAGCACTATGAACACACGGGTCAAGGGCACCTTCGATGTCTCCCTTGTCGCGGAGATGGTGATCGACCCGGCTGTCGAACAAGACTTGGCTCGTTTGCTGGACTTGTGCTTTCCCGAGACGTTCAACGGACGCACGTACTTCAAACAATTGCCGCACGCTCGACTGATTCACCGGCAGGATGGAGCAATAGGCGGACAAGTTGGCCTTGACTATCGTGTTGTTCGAATCGCCTCTGAAGTGGTCCGCGTGCTCGGGATCATCGATCTATGCGTGGCGCCAGAGCTGCGCCACTGTGGAAGGGCTTCTGCCCTGCTCGATAGTGCGGCAGAGATTGGGGCGGATGCCCGCGTCGCATTCACGAATTTGTTTGCCGACAAGCCTGACCTTTACCTGCGGAACGGGTATCGCGCAGTCGCACCGGCTCTAATTACCTGGCTCGCCATCGAGGACCGAAGCACTTGCGGCATACACGAGCGCGACTTCTGCGGCGTTCTCATGGCGCGGCCGGTTGCTGGTGTCGACTTTCCACGGGGGGCTATCGATTTGCTCGGATATCTCTTCTAGGATTCATCGCCGACGGAGCATTCAGCTCGCCGGCATCCAAGGTGCAGGCATTTCCGGCTGATCGCTTGGCATGGGCTTCGATCTTGCATAGAGTTTGCCGAGGGCCACCAGGAGGTTCTGCCCCGCTTCGATAACACCGAGCGCGCCGCATTGCGCATGCTGGTGAATGTGTGCTCGCGTCGGGTGTGATCGAGCCGCCTCGAGGATGTTATTGACGACGCCATCGTTGCGCGCGCGGGCACAGCACATCAGCCGTCTGCTCCGTTACAGCGCTCACCGCAAGCATCTGGGGTACGCGAGCATTGCCCAAGCCAGCGGCTGAAACTTACACCGCCCACTCCACCGCCGTGCCGGCGGTTCAGTTCATCAGGGTTGATCCGACACCATGCGCCACCTTGCCCTCGTTCTGCTCCGGTGCGGCGTCAGATAGGCGCTGTTCATTAGGCTGCATGTGGCCTCACGTATCTACCTGAGCGAACCAGAGCTCAACGACCTGCGCGAGTTCCTCGCCGGTATTCGAGTCAGCACGGCAATGCACCGCAGGTGGGCAGCCCCGCCGTCTAAGCCAGCAAAGTTTCGCGCCTACGTCGAACGTATGGGCCTTCCGGAGAACTGCAGCCTTCTCGTCAGACGCAAAGACACCGGTCGAATCGTCGGCGTCATCAACATCTCGGGCATCGTCCACGGCTTGCTCCGCAGCGGCTACCTCGGCTACTACGTGTTTGCTGGCTACGAGCGCCAGGGGTTCATGCGCGAAGGCATCGCCTGGAAGCGAATTTCAGCCTGGCAACGTTGCTTCTATTGCGCTGGTCAACTCTTGTGGCTTTGCGAGGGAAGGATTCTCCCGGCGCTACCTCAAGATCGGCGGTCGCTGGCGGGACCACGAACGGTGGGTAATTCTTGCTTCGTAAACGCAGAATGCAGCTTATGCCTCGGTCAACCCGACGAGCCTATGGAACGCGGCTCACTGTAGGCGTTGAGCGACGGCTTTTCGGCGGTGAATAATTTAGGGGCTACTTCAGCTTTGGGTCGGCAGCACCAGTTCGCAGGCGGAGGGAGCTGACCTTCGGCCTCTGCGCCGTGGTCGCCTCGTAGTCCGCCCACAGCGCTGGGGACGAAGGTCGGGTTTCTGGGTACCGCTGACCTTGCCAGCTCGACGGCAACTTCGCGTCCCTCGAGCGTCTGCTGGCATCGGGCGCCAACTGGTACTGCCGGCACTGACCTGCCTCACGGTCAGTGCCACCGAAGCACGTTGCTGTGCGCGAGGCCGAGAGCGCGAACCGACCACGCATAG
>JBDTSN010000027.1:0-10508 GCA_039931145.1 Burkholderiales bacterium
CGCCGGATGCGCCGGATGCGCCGGATGCGCCGGATGCGCCGGATGCGCCGGATGCTACGGCACCGGACGCTGCCGCGACGGACACCCACCCGGAACGCAGCCGCCGCCGCAATCGTCGCGAGCGTCAGCGGGCAAATCGCGCTGCCGAGGGCTCTGCACCGGGAGCGAATGGCGCCGCGTCGCCAGTCGAGCCCGTGGCGCCGCAGACTGCAGAGCAACTCGGCGCCTTGTTTGCGCAGGTCGTGTCGGGTGACTTCGATGCCGAGGACGCATCCGCCGACGGCGATTCAACTGAAGCCCGCGCGACGGCAGATGCGGCGAACGATGGGCCGTCCGAGGCGACCCACGAAGCATCGTTTGATGTGGCGGCGGAGCCAGCCTCCGACGCGTCCGGCGAGGCTGGCGAAGTTGCCGCCCCGAAGCGCGTTCTGGCGCCCGAACCCGACGCGCCGAAGCTGCAGAAGGTGCTCGGCCAGGCGGGCGTCGGCTCGCGGCGCGACATGGAAGAACTGATCGCCGACGGGCGTGTCACCGTCAACGGCGAACCGGCGCACACCGGGCAACGCATCTCGTGGGGCGACCGTATCGAAGTCAACGGCAAGGCGATCAAATACCGCATCGCGCCGCCGCCAGCACGCATCGTCGCCTACCACAAGCCGGTCGGCGAGGTCGTCACGCACGACGATCCCCAGCAGCGGCCGACGGTGTTTCGCAATCTGCCGCGGCTGCAGCAGGGCAAGTGGCAATCGGTCGGCCGCCTCGACATCAACACCGAGGGATTGCTGCTGTTCACGACCTCGGGTGAGCTCGCCAATCAGCTGATGCACCCGCGCTTTGGCGTCGAGCGCGAGTACGCGGTGCGCGTGCTCGGCACGCTCGAAGCGCAGGCGCGCGAGAAGTTGCTGCAGGGCGTGATGGTCGAGGGCCAACCAGCGAATTTCAAGTCGATCGAGGACGGCGGTGGCGAAGGCGCGAACCGCTGGTATCGCGTTGTCATTGCCGAAGGCCGCAACCGCGAGGTGCGCAAGCTCTTCGACACCGTCGGCCTGACGGTCAGCCGCTTGATCCGCATCCGCTACGGCAGCGTCGTGTTGCCGCGTGGCCTGAAGCGTGGCGTATGGGTCGATCTGGGCCCGGATGATGTGCGCCTGATTCGCCAACTCGCAGGCGGTGGGCGTTCCGGCGAGCGATCGAACGACGGCGCCCCGCGCGCCGGCCGCGGCCCGCAGGGCGGCGAGCGGGGGCCGCGACCCAACGATCGCGGTGGGCGCAATGATCGAGGGCCACGGCGCGACGCGCCGCAGACGCAAGGCAACGCGCCGCAGACGCAAGGCAACGCGCCTGCCGATCGCGGTGGCCGAGACGTCGACGAGGACCTCGACTTCGATCCGATGCGTATTCCGAATCCGCTCGAGCAGACCTTCGACCGGCGCTTCGCGAAGAATCAGCGTTCGCCGTTCAGCGGGCGCACGATGGCGCATGGCGGCGGCGGTTTCGGCGCTGGCGGCAGTGCGCCGGACGCTGCGCCCAAGGGCGGCGGAGGGCCGAAGGAGCCCGACCCGCTGCAGACATCGCTCAGTTTCATCGGTGGCGATGCATTCCATCGCAAGGGGGGGCGCGGTGGCGGTGGCGGTGGCGGTGGCGGGCCGGGGGGCGGCAACCGTGGCGGTCCGCGTGGCGGCGGCAAGGGCGGGCAACGCGGGCGCTGACGTGCCCGGCGACGCCGCGGGGTAAGTCGCTGGCAGTCCGGTTCGAGGCCCGGCGATGGCCCGGAGAAGACGGGCCGCCAGCTACAATTCAAGGCTTTGCCCAGACGGGTTTTCCGGAGTTCCTTTCATGTCGCTCGAACGCACCCTTTCGATCATCAAGCCCGATGCCGTGGCGAAGAACGTGATCGGCCAGATCTACGCCCGCTTCGAAGGTGGCGGCCTGAAGATCGTCGCCGCGCGCATGGCGCAGCTTTCGCGCGCCGAGGCCGAGGCCTTCTACGGGGTGCACAAGGCGCGCCCGTTTTTCAACGACCTCGTCGCGTTCATGATCTCCGGCCCGGTGATGATCCAGGTGCTCGAGGGCGCAAATGCGATCGCGAAGAACCGCGAGTTGATGGGTGCGACCGATCCAAAAAAGGCGGACAAGGGAACGATTCGCGCCGATTTCGCCGACAGCATCGACGCCAACGCGGTGCATGGCTCCGACGCGCCCGAGACGGCCGCCGTCGAGATGGCGTTCTTCTTCCCGGCGATGTCGATCCACAGCCGCTGATCGCACCGGAGGCCGCCTTCGCGATGACGCTTGTCAACCTCCTTGACCACGACCTCGACGCGCTCGGCGCGCTGTGCGAGCGGCTCGGCGAGAAGCGTTTTCGCGCGACGCAGTTGTTCCAGTGGATTCATCAGCGCGGCGTCGCCGATTTCGACGCGATGAGTGATCTGGCGAAGTCGCTGCGCGCCAAGCTCGCGCAGGTCGCCGAGGTGAGGGCGCTCCCGGTCGTCTCGGAGCAGACCTCGGCGGACGGCACGATCAAGTGGCTGTTCGATGTCGGCGCCGGCAACGCGATCGAGACGGTGTTCATACCGGAAGCCGACCGCGCGACGCTGTGCCTCTCGTCGCAGGCGGGTTGCGCGATGGCTTGCTCCTTTTGCGCTACCGGCCATCAGGGCTTCAGCCGTAACCTCACGACCGGCGAGATCGTCGCCCAGCTCTGGCATGCCGAACATGCGCTGCGCGCGCGCGGGCTCGCGATCGGCGCCGGCGAACGCGTCATCAGCAACGTCGTGATGATGGGCATGGGCGAGCCGCTGCAGAATTATGCGGCGCTCGTTCCCGCGTTGCGCGTGATGCTCAGCGACCATGGCTACGGCCTGTCGCGCCGGCGCGTGACGGTCTCGACCTCGGGTGTGGTGCCGATGATCGAACGCCTGCGCGACGATTGCCCGGTCGCGCTCGCGGTGTCGCTGCACGCCCCGAACGACGCGCTGCGCGACGAGCTCGTGCCGCTCAATCGCAAGTACCCGATCGTCGAACTGATCGGGGCGTGCAGGCGCTACCTGGAGACTGCGCCGCGTGACTTCATCACCTTCGAATACTGCATGCTCGACGGTGTCAACGACAGCCTCGAGCATGCGCATGAGCTTGTCGAACTCGTCGCCGAGCGCGCGGCGACGCGCATCGCGTGCAAGTTCAATCTGATCCCGTTCAACCCCTTCCCGCAGTCCGGCCTGCATTGTTCGCCGCGCGATCGAGTGCTCGAGTTCGCTGAAGTGCTGCGCGCGGCGGGCATCGTCACCACCGTACGCCGCACGCGGGGCGACGACATCGCCGCCGCCTGTGGTCAGCTCGCCGGCGAAGTGCAGGACCGCACCCACATGCGCGAACGTGCGGCGCGGCGCATGGTCCGCATCCACGCCGAGCGTTCCGCGCTGTCGGCAGATGCCCAGGAGGGCGCATGAATCGACACCCCGTACGTGGATGCGGCGCCGCGTTAGCGCTTGCCGTCGCCTTGCTTGCGGGTTGTGTGACGACAACCGAAGGCGCGCCAGCCAAGGACATTCCGACCGCATCGGATCAGACCGACGCCGCGCGGCGCGCCAATACGCGTCTGGAACTCGCGGGCGCCTACTTCACGAGCGGCCAGTACACGACCGCGCTTGATGAAGTGAAGCAGGCCATCGCAGCCCAACCGAACATGAGCGAGGCCTACAACTTGCGCGGCCTGATCTATGCCGCGATGGGCGATGACGCGCTCGCCGATGAGAGCTTCAGGTACGCACTGCAGCTCAACCCACGCAGCGGCGACGTGATGCAGAACTATGGCTGGTATCAGTGCCTGATGAAGCGCTATGCGCAGGCCGACGCCCTGTTCGAGCAGGCGCTGGCGACGCCGCAGTACCGTGACACGACGCGCACCTTGCTGGCTCAAGGCGTGTGCCAGGCGCGTGCGGGCAAGTTGCCCGAAGCCGAGAGCACGCTCAAACGTGCCTTCGCGCTCGACCCGGGCAATCCGGCCGTCGCGGTCAACTATGCCGACGTGCTGTACCAGCGCGGGGCATACGATCGCGCGCGCTTTTATGTGCAGCGCGTGAATTCGGATCCGAAGCAGTCGAATGCGCAGACTCTGTGGCTCGCGGCGCGCATCGAACACCGCGCCGGCAATCAGCAGGCGGCAAACGATTTCGGGCAGCAGCTGCGCAGCCGCTACCCGAAGTCGCGCGAATCGACGGCGTTCGATCAGGGAAACTTCGATGAGTGAGGCGCCTGCTGGCGACGCCGGGCTCGAAGCCGGGCCGGGCTCGCGCTCGAGCGCGGGTGCACTGTTGCGCGCCGCGCGTCAGGCCCAGGGCCTGCACATCGCAGCGCTCGCGGCGTCGATCAAGGTGCCGCAGGGTAAGCTCGAGGCGCTCGAGGGCGACCGCCTGGATGAGCTGCCCGACAACACCTTCGCACGCGCCCTTGCCAAGACGGTCTGTCGCGCGCTGAAGATCGACCCGGCGCCGGTGCTTGCGCTGATGCCCGGCCTTGGCGAACAGGGCCTGGACAAGGTGCACCAGGGTCTGAACACGACCTATCGCGATCGTCCTGGCCGCGCGATACCGGCCGACATGAGCATCTTGCGCCGGCCAGCGATCTGGCTGCCGTTGTTGATCGTGCTCGCGGCCGGCTTCGTGTTCCTCATGCCGCAGGAGTGGATCGTGCAGACGCGCCCGCCGGCTGAAGCGGCGTCCGCGCCGATCGAGGCGGCCACACCGGCGCCGGCGCCTGCCGATGCGGCGAGCGCGGCTGCGCTGATGGCGTCAGCGACAGTCATGGAGCCGGTCGTCGCCGCAGCGATCGAGGCGGCCTCCGCGCCTGGCGCCGTTGATGCGCCTGGCGCCGCAGCGGCCAGCCTGCTCGAATTCAAGGTGACCGGGGAATCCTGGATCGAGGTGCTCGACGCGAACGGTGCGACTTTGCTGCAGCGAAAGCTCGAGCCGGGGGAATTCGTCGGGCTCGACGGCACACCACCGTTCCGGCTCAAGATCGGCAATGCCGTCGAGACGCGCTTAAGCTTTCGCGGCCAGGCGGTCGATCTGAAGGCGGCAACGCGCGACAACGTGGCGCGGCTCGAACTCAAGTAGGCGATGCACGTGGATAACGACGAATTCATCGTACCTGCCGCGCCCGCGGCGCGCGGCTCGCGCCAGGTCGCCGTGCGTTGGCGCGATCATGTGGTGACGATCGGCGGCGATGCGCCGGTGCGCGTGCAGTCGATGACGAACACCGACACGGCGGATGCGATCGGCACCGCGATCCAGGTCAAGGAGCTCGCCGCTGCCGGCTCCGAACTCGTTCGCATCACGGTCAACACGCCCGAGGCGGCGGCCGCCGTGCCCTACATCCGCGAGCAGCTCGACCGGATGGACATTAACGTCCCGCTGGTCGGCGACTTTCATTACAACGGTCATCGGCTGCTCGCCGAACATCCGGCCTGCGCCGAGGCGCTCAGCAAGTACCGCATCAATCCCGGCAACGTCGGCAAGGGCGACAAGCATGATCGCCAGTTCGGCCAGATGGTCGAGATCGCGGCGCGGCTCGACAAGGCGGTGCGCATCGGCGTCAACTGGGGCAGCCTGGACCAGGAACTGCTCGCCCAGATGATGGACGAGAACGGCCGGCGCGCCGAGCCGTACGCGCCGCAGCAGGTGATGTACCGCGCGATCGTCACCTCCGCAATCGAATCGGCGCGCTTTGCCGAGAGGATCGGCCTCGCGGCCGACCGCATCATCCTGTCGTGCAAGATGTCGGGCGTGCAGGATTTGGTGAGTGTCTATCGCGCGCTCGCGAAGCGCTGCGACTACGCCTTGCACCTCGGGCTGACGGAGGCCGGCATGGGCACGAAGGGGACAGTCGCGTCGACCGCCGCGCTCGCGTTGCTGCTGGAAGAAGGCATCGGCGACACGATCCGCGTCTCGCTCACGCCGCAACCCGGCGAGTCGCGCACGCAGGAGGTGGTGATCGCGCGCGAGATCCTGCAGTCGCTCGGCCTGCGCTCGTTCAACCCGAGCGTCACCGCGTGTCCCGGCTGCGGGCGGACGACGAGCACCACATTCCAGGAACTCGCCAAGCAGATCGACGACTACCTGCGCGCGCAGATGCCGATCTGGATCGAGCGATACCCTGGCGTCGAGACGCTCAGGGTCGCGGTGATGGGCTGCATCGTGAACGGCCCGGGAGAGAGCAAGCACGCCGACATCGGCATCAGCCTGCCGGGCACCGGCGAAGTACCGGCGGCGCCCGTGTTCATCGACGGCGAGAAGGCGCTGACGCTGCGCGGCACTGCCATCGCGACCGAGTTTCAGGCCCTCGTCGAGACTTACATCGAGAAACGTTTCGGCCCTACTGCGCTGCCGCGTTCTGCCGTGTAGAGTGCACGCCCGAAGCTGGGTTGCGCGTCCCAGAGTGCGTTCGCGCCGCACTTGCGCCGGCTAAGCTTCAGATCCGGTCGCAGCGGGCGATTACGCACCCATGGTCACTGTCTATCGAAAGAGCGCAAAGGGTCAACTCGAGATCGAGACCCGGGTCAACCGTCTGCTGCCGCGCCTGCGTATGGCGCTCATCCTGGTTGACGGGCGACGCAGTGATGGCGAATTGCGCGCGCTGATTCATGTCGACCCCGACGCCACATTGCTTGCGCTGCTTGAAGGTGGGTTCATCGAAGTCGCGGCTACCGAGGCGACCCAAGCACCGGCATCGGGTGCAGTTCAGCGCCCGCCTTCAGCGCCCGTCGCCCAGCAGCCTGTGGTGCCGTCCGTCGCGATGCCGGCCTCGATGCCGAGCATCGCGTCGCAGGCGAGTGCCAGCGCCGCAACCAGTGCCGCGGGCCTGGCCGAACGGCGGCGACTCGCGGTGCGGCACCTGACCGACCGGCTCGGTCCGGTCGCTGAACCAGTGTCGCTTCGAATCGAGAAGGCGCGTAATTGGGAAGAACAGCGCGCCGCGCTCGAACTCGGCCAGCGGCTGTTGCAGACGGCGCGCGGCGGGACGGCGGCGGCGGAGTTTGCGTCGCTCTTCCTCCAGGCGCCGCCGCGCTGAACTGCGATGAGCCGCGCTCGGCCAAGAGCCACGGCCGCAGCCTTGCACTCATAGCTTGTCGACCGGTGCGCAGCGCAGGGGGCTGCTGAGCGCCAAACCGATGTGCGATCGCGCCACGCTGCTCCGCTCCGGCGGCGGCCGCGCTGCGGCACTCGATAATCACACCTTCCCGACCCCACGATCACCGCCGCCATGCCCGCACTTCCCCGCCCCGCCGCGCTGCAAGCCGTCAAGGGCATGAACGACATCCTGCCGCCCGACTCGGCGCGCTGGGAATGGTTCGAAGGCAAGTTGCGCGATCTGATGGCACGCTACGGCTACGCCAACATCCGCACGCCGATCCTCGAGCCGACAGCGCTTTTCGTCCGTGGGTTGGGCGAGGTGACCGACATCGTCGAGCGCGAGATGTACTCGTTCACCGATTCGATGAACGGCGATGCGCTCACGCTGCGCCCCGAGAACACGGCCAGCGTGGTGCGCGCGATCACCGAGCACAATCTGCTCTACGACGGCGGCAAGCGGCTCTGGTACATCGGGCCGATGTTCCGCCACGAGCGGCCGCAAAAGGGCCGCTATCGCCAGTTTCACCAGTTCGGCGCCGAGGCGATGGGTTTCCCCGGGCCGGATGTCGATGCCGAGCTGATCCTGATGTGCCGCACGCTGTGGCGCGAGCTCGGCCTCGTCGAGGGCCGCGACGTGCGGCTTGAATTGAACAGCCTCGGCCAGCCCGACGAGCGGCGCGCGCATCGCGAGGCGCTGATCGCCCACTTCGCGGCGCACGCTGACCGGCTCGACGACGATGCGCGCCGGCGCCTGCACACCAATCCGTTGCGCATCCTGGACAGCAAGAACCCGGCGATGCAGGCGCTCGTCGAGGCGGCGCCGAAGCTGATCGATTTCCTCGGGCCCGAGTCGCTCGCACACCTGCAAGGGGTGCGCGACGTGCTCGACGCCGCGGGTCTCGCCTACCGCATCAACCCGCGACTGGTGCGCGGGCTCGACTACTACAACCTGACGGTGTTCGAGTGGATCACCGATCGCCTCGGCGCGCAGGGCACGGTCTGCGGTGGCGGGCGCTATGACACGCTCGTCGAGCAGCTCGGCGGCAAGCCGGCGCCCGCTGTCGGCTTCGGCATGGGGATCGAGCGCGTGCTGCTGCTGCTCGCCGAGGCAGGCGTCGAGCCGCCGCCCGCGCCGCCGCTCGTCTATGCGGTGTTGCCCGAGGCCGATCTGCTCGCGCCGACGATGGTCGCGATCGAAGCGTTGCGCGCTGCCGGCGTGAGCGTGCTGATGCATGCCGGCGGCCACAGCATGAAGGCGCAGTTCAAGCGCGCCGACGCAAGCGGCGCCCGCTACGCGCTCGTCTTTGGGCGCGACGAGGCGGCGCGCGGCGAGGTCGCGCTCAAGCCCTTGCGCGACGCTGGGGCCGCGCAGCGCAACCTGCCGCTGGCCGGCGTCGCCGACTGGGCACAGACCCTGCGCGACGCATAATCGCAGCTTCGCCCAAAGACCGCTCGGTACCCCATGGCCACCCATCTCGACCTCGAAGAACAAGAACAACTCGATCAGCTCAAGGCCTTCTGGAAGAAGTACGGCAACCTCATCACCTGGGTGTTGATTGCGGTGCTCGGCAGCTACGCTGCATGGAACGGCTGGCACCTGTGGCAGCGCAACCAGGCGGTGAAGGCGGGCGCGATGTTCGACGAGCTCGAACAGGCGGCACAGACCGGCGATGCCGAGCGCACGGCGCGCATCTTCGGCGACCTGAAGGAGCGCTATCCGGGCACGGTCTACGCCGAGCAAGGTGGCCTGATGACGGCGAAGACGCAGTACGACGGCGGTCAACACGACAAGGCGCGCGGGACGCTCGAGTGGGTCGCCGAGAAGGCGGGCCAACCCGAATACCAGGCGATCGCGCATTTGCGGCTGGCGGGCATCCTGCTTGACGAGAAGAAATATGACGAGGCGCTCAAGCAACTCGACGCCATTGGCGCGAAGGAATTTTTTGCGCTGGCGGCCGATCGCCGTGGCGACGTGCTGCTTGCGCAGGGCAAAACGGATGAGGCGAGGGCCGCCTATCAAACCGCGTGGAAGACGATGGACCCGAACGTCGAGTACCGACGCCTGATCGACGCCAAGCTGACTGCGCTCGGTGCCGCGCCGGAGCCGATCCGCGCCGCGGGCGAGGGCGCGAAATGACGCGTGCGCGACGCGCACTTGCGTGGCTCGCGCTCGTCGTCGCGGCGACGCTTGTGGCGTGCTCCGGAACGCCCAAGCCGAAGCCGACACCGCTCGAGGCGCTGACACCGCAGATCGGCGGGCGCATGGTGTGGAGCCAGCGCCTTGGGAAGATCGAGTTCCCGCTCCAGGTGGCGGTCAACCAGACCGCTTCGAGCGGCGGCACGTTCACCGTCGCCACGAGCGACGGCACGCTGCTCGCGTTGCAGGCCGACACCGGCAATGAACTCTGGCGCATGAACGTTGGTGCGCCGCTCGTCGCGGGCGTCGGCAGCGACGGCCGGTTCAGCGCGGTCGTGACGCGCGACAACGAGCTCATCGTCGTCGAGTCCGGCCGCATTGCGTGGCGCGCGCGCCTCGGCGCACGCGTCGCGACGGCGCCGCTCGTCGCCGGCGAGCGCGTCTTCGTGATGAGCGTGGATCGCGTCGTCACCGCTTTCGACGCGCAAGACGGCCGCAGCCTGTGGGTGCTGCGCCGGCCGAGCGATCCGTTGACGCTGTCGCAGGCGGGCGTGCTGAGCGCTTTCAAGGACACATTGCTCGCAGGTCAAGGTCCCAAGCTCGCGGGTGTCGACCCGCTGCAGGGCACGATGCGCTGGGAGGTCGCGGTCGCGACGCCGCGCGGTGCGAACGAGGTCGAGCGCTTGTCGGACCTGCTCGCGCCGATCGCGCGTGTCGGCGACGTTGTCTGTGCGCGCGCGTTCCAGAACGCGGTGGGTTGCGTCAACGCCGAGCGCGGCACGATCGTCTGGACGCGCAAGGTCGGCGGCAACCAGGGCATCGCGGGCGACGAGCAAGTCGTCGTCGGCGCCGACGGCTCAGACCGGATCACCGCCTGGCACATGACGAACGGCGAAGTGACGTGGACCAACGACAAGCTGCTGTATCGCGAACTGAGCGCGCCGCTCCTCGTCGGGCGCACCGCGATCTTCGGCGACATCGAAGGCGTTGTGCACTTACTGGCGCGCGAGGATGGCAAGGCCTTGCTGCGTCTGACGACCGACGGCAGCGCGATCAAGACCGCGCCGGTCTTGTCGGACAAGACCGTCCTCGTCGTCACGAGCAGCGGCGGTCTGTTCGCGTTCAGGCCCGAGTGACGGCGCTGCGCACGAGGCGCGCATGAAGCCCGTCATCGCCATCGTCGGCCGACCCAACGTCGGCAAGTCGACGCTCTTCAACCGCATGACGAAGAGCCGCGACGC
>JBDTSN010000028.1:0-10324 GCA_039931145.1 Burkholderiales bacterium
CTGGGGGCGTATTCGTCGCCGGCTGCGGGCGGCTGCTGTCGATGAGCAAGGTCGGACTGCCGGAGCCGAGAGCCGTCTGGCTGGGCTATCTCACCCCCGAACTCGTGCTGCCTTGGGTGATGGCAGTGGCGCACTTCTATCGACCCTGATCCACTTCCTTCAACGCCTGGGAAGAACCAAACTCGCAATTGCCGTGCTTGCGATTCGCGCAGTGCCGGGGCGATGACGCATGGTCCGATCGAGGTGAGGATGGAATCGGAATCAGGGGTTCAGACCCATCTTGTCGCCAAGAACCGGCTCGATGCGCTTGCTGACGGCATCTACGCGATTGCCGCCACGCTTTTCGTCCTTCAAGGGCTGGAACAGGCTCGCAATGCTGCCGACCGTGTTCATGCGGCGCTTCGCCAGATCATGACTTTCGGCGCGTGGGCAGAAAATGCGAAGGTGTAGGCGAGACCCCAAGCATGGCTGAAGATGCAATTGAATCTGACGCCGAGGTATTCAGTGAAGTGCAGCTTCTCCTCGCGGAGGTGCGCACGGCTTTGTCCCTCATGCGCACCGGCATCGCCGTCCTTGTATTGCCGCTGTCGGTGTTCAGCGTGCTGGTTGCGACATCGAGGTACTACGACGTTCTCAACGTCCTGAGTTTTCTGCTTCCGCTCGCCATCCTGTGCACCGTCTTGATGCTTTTCGGCGGCTATCTGATCATTCACTCCTGGCACAAGGTGCGCCGCATCGATCGCCTGATTCATAGGATCAAGATGGAACACAGCATCATTGCAAAATTCATGGAGTCAATCGACTAGGTATGGAGGCGCGATGGCTTGTGTCTGCCATTGCCTGGCCTGTCAGCGCCGCACCGGCAGCGTCTTTGCAGCGCTCGCCGTCTTCGCCGCGCCTTATGTGGTGCATGGCACGGCGACCGAGTACGTCCGCGCCGGCGATCAAGGGGCGCGCTTCAGGTTCAGGTTCTGTCCGGTGTGCGGCACGAACCTGTTCCACACTGAAGAAGGCCGGGAAGGTTCCGTCGGCGTTGCGGTGGGAGCCTTCGCCGATCCCGGCTTTCCGCCGCCGCGCGACTCGGTCTACGATTGCCGTCGCCATCCCTGGGTTCGGCTGCCGCCGGGGATTCGGGTCTTCGACAAGGACCCCGCCTGATTGCAGCCTCTGCGCTCGCGGAGTGGGTGACAGCACGACGCCGCACGACGGCGAAAGACGGACCGACATCATGCACCGCAGCGCACTCGTGACCGGAGCCACCGGCTTCGTCGGCCTGAACCTCGTGCCGCGCCTGTTGCAGGAAGGCTGGGACGTGACGGCCTTGCACCGCGCGATGTCTGACCTCACGTTACTGCGCCGCTTCGCACCGCGGCTGGCGGTTGGCGAGCTCACCGATCGCGCGTCGATCGAGGCGGCCTTGCCGGGCGGGACCGACACCGTGTTCCACGTCGCCGGCAACACCAACATGTGGCACAAGCGCAATGCCCTGCAGACGCGCGACAACGTGGAGGGCACGCGCAACGTCGTCGACGCGTGCATCGCGACGGGCGTGCGCCGGCTCGTCGTCACCTCGTCGATCTCCGCCTACGGCTCGGTGTCGGGCGCGGTGACCGAAGAGACGCCGAGCCTGGCCGCAACCTCGACGGTCAACTACCAGAAGACGAAGTGGGAAGCGCAGGAGATTGCGCGCGCCGCCATCGCGCGCGGTCTCGAGGTCGTGATCCTGCAGCCGGGCGCGATCATCGGGCCCTACGACCTCGGCACCTGGTCGCGGATGTTCCTGATGGTGCGCGACGGCAAGCTGCGCGGCGTACCGCCCGGCAGCCGCACGTTCGCACACGTGCGTTCGGTGGTCGATGCGCATATCGCCGCGGCGGACGGGGGCCGCAGCGGCGACCACTACATCCTCGGCGGCGAGAACGCGCGCCTGCTCGACTTCGTGCAACACATCGCACGCCTGCTCGGCAAGCCGGTGCCTGTGCGCGAGTCGCCGGCGTTCGTCGTCAAGGGTGTCGCGATGGTCGGCGAGCTCGTCAGCCGCTTCACCGGCCGCGAGCCGATGATCACGCGCGAGATGACGGACGGGCTCGGCGTGTCGATCACCGCGACCGCTGAGAAGGCGCAACGTGAACTGGGATTTCGTGTCGTTCCGCTCGCGGACATGGTGAAAGACTGCTTCGACTGGATGGTGGCGGAAGGCCGCATTTAGGGCGGCGTTCGCTGGTTGTGTGCGCCGCGGTAGGTTCTTCGGAACAGCTGCCTCGCGGGCGCCACGGCGCCGTCGTGGCATGCTCGGGAGCCTTCCTTCTCCTAAACGAGCATCGGCACGAACCCTGGAATGGACGCCTTCGTCATCATCGGCAACGCCAATACGCGCAAGTCTTCCGTCGTGCGCAGCCTCACGGGCTGCTTCAACCGCAGCTTGCGCGACATCGAACCCGCTTCGGGTGGGCCGGTGCGCAAGGTCTATGTGCGCGCCGGCGCGCTGCAGCATGCGCGCACCCGCCCGGCAGACTTCGTGGCCGAGGTGTCGGCCAAGCGCTGCGACACGGTGCTCGTGTGCCTGACGCCCGATCCGAACCCGATCGACCCGGATGACTTGCCCGACGCCGGCGCCTATCTCGCGCAGTTCCGCGCGGTCGGCTGGAACGTGCGATCGATTGCCGTACTCGGGCAGAACGACGGTGGCGTGCGCTCGCCGAACCTGCAGCAATTTCCACAGGCGCCGACGCATCCGATCAACGTCACCGCGCAGGCGGTGCGCCAGCATTTCGGCTGGCGTTGAATCCTCGAGACTTCAAGACACCAGGAGCCACCATGCGACTTGTCGGCATGCTCGATTCGCCCTACGTGCGGCGCGTCGCTGTCTCGTTTCAACTGCTCGGCCTGCGCTTCGAGCACCAGTCGCTGTCGGTCTTTTGCTCCTACGAGCAGTTCCGCCACATCAACCCGGTCGTGAAAGCGCCGTCGCTCGTGCTCGACGACGGCACGGTGCTGATGGATTCGACCCTGATCCTCGAGTACGCCGAGGGGTTTGATGCCAAGCGGCGCAGCCTGATGCCGGCGGCCGAAGCGGAGCGTCGGGCGGCGCTGCGCACGATCGGGCTGGCGCTCGCGGCGTGCGAGAAGAGTGTGCAGATCTACTACGAACGCATCACGCGCCCGGCCGACAAGGCGCACGTGCCGTGGGTGCAGCGCATCACGGCGCAGTTGCTCGCGTCGTGTAGTGAGCTCGAAGCCCAGATCGTCCGCCACCCGCTCGCCGCGGACAGCGCAAGCATCGATCAGGCGGGCGTCACGACTGCCATCGTCTGGCATTTCACGCAGCAGGTGCTGCCTGAAGTCGTGCCGGGCGCGAACTATCCGTCGCTGCAGGCGTTCTCGGCGCGCGCCGAGGACTTGCCCGAGTTCATCGCCGCGCCGCACGGCGACAGCACGTACCAGACGCCGGATTGATCCTCGTGTCGCATGCCGATAGGAGCATCGCAGCGGGCTGAGCGTGCGATGCGGCGCGATCGCGCATGCTGGACACCACGAGCGGCCGCCGCACGCGTCGGTGCGAAAATGCTGCCCATGATCGATACGGAACTTGCGCCCTACATGGCAGCCGTCGGCCGCTCGGCGCGCGCCGCGTCGAGTGTGCTCGCGGCAGCGCCGACGGCAGCGAAGAATGCGGGGCTGCTCGCGATCGCGCGCCGCCTGCGTGAATCGCGCGTGGCTTTGCAGTCGGCCAACGCACTCGACATCGACGCGGCGAAGGCTGCGGGCCTGGCCGCGCCGATGGTCGATCGGTTGCGCCTCGGCGATCGCGAGGTCGAGCAGATGGCTGACGGCGCGGAGCAGATTGCTGCGCTGCCGGACCCGATCGGCGAAATCACCGAACTGCGCCAGCGCCCGAGCGGCATCTCGGTCGGCCGCATGCGCGTCCCGCTCGGCGTTTTCGGCATGATCTACGAGAGCCGGCCGAACGTGACGATCGATGCCGCGACGCTCGCGATCAAGAGCGGCAACGCGTGCATCTTGCGCGGCGGCTCGGAGGCGGTGCACTCGAACCGGGCGCTCGCCGATCTGGTGCGCACAGCGCTCGAAGACGCCGGGCTGCCAGTCGATGCGGTGCAGCTCATCGCCACCACCGACCGCGCGGCCGTTGGCCTACTGATCACGAACACGGACTGCGTCGACGTCATCATCCCGCGCGGCGGCAAGGGGCTGATCGAGCGCATCAGCCGCGAGGCGAAGGTGCCCGTGATAAAGCACCTGGACGGCAACTGTCATGTGTACGTCGATGCGCAGGTGGATCTGGAGCTTGCACTGCGCGTGACGGACAACGCGAAGACGCAGAAGGTGAGCCCGTGCAACGCGGCCGAGTCGCTCCTCGTGCACGATGCGGTGGCCGCGGCCTTCCTGCCGCGCATCGGCGCGATCTTCGCGGCCAAGGGTGTCGAGATGCGCTGCGACGGCGCGTCCAAATCCTTGCTGCAACAGGTGCCGGGCGCGAAGCTTGCCGACGCAACCGAAGCCGACTGGGCAGAGGAATACCTGGCGCCGATCATCAGCATCAAGATCGTCGCCAGCCTGGGCGAAGCAATCGCGCACATCAACCGTTACGGCTCGCATCACACCGACGCGATCCTCACCGCGCATTACGCGAACGCAATGTGCTTCCTGCGCGAGGTCGATTCGGCGAGCGTGATGGTGAATGCGAGCACACGTTTCGCCGATGGCTTCGAGTTCGGCCTCGGCGCCGAAATCGGCATCAGCACCGACAAGCTGCACGCACGCGGGCCCGTCGGCCTCGAGGGCCTGACCTCGCTGAAATGGGTCGTGCTCGGCCATGGTGAAGTGCGCACCTGATCGCATGCGCTTGCGCCGGTGCGGTCAGCTCGGCGCCAACGTGTGACGCAGAGTCGATGCTGACTTTCTCGCCCGAACATGCCGGTCTCGCGTTGGTCGCGGTACTCGGCTTCTGGATCCTCGGCGCACACAACCGGCTCGTGCGGCTGCGCCAGACCGTCACGAGCGCGTTCGCGCAGGTCGACATCCATCTGCGCCAACGCCACGAGTTGCTCGCCGAGTTGATCGCCGCCGGCGCGCCGCTGCAGGCCGATGCGCCGGAGGCGGTTGCCGCCGTCGAGGCCGCGCGGATGGAGGCGCGCAGCGCCGCCGATCACGTCGCACAGCGCGCAAAGCAGGCCGGCCGGCTGGCCCGACTCGTACTCGCCGAGAAGGCGCTTCGGGTCGAAGTGTCGAGGATGATCACGCTCGTCAAGGCACATCCAGAGTTGCGATCGGATCCCCGGCTGCGCAGCGCGATGAAGCAGCTTTCGACGACGCAGCATCGCCTCTCGGCCGCACGCGACAGCTTCAATGCGACGGTGATGCAGCACAACCGGAGCGTGCAGCAGTTTCCGACGCGCCTAGTCGCCGCGATGTTCGGCTTCAGCGAAGCCAGCGAACTCTGAGTTGCGCTCGCGCGCTGCTCACGCGCGCCGGCTTTGGCGAAGCCGGCAGGCTCTGAAGATGTGCCTCGGGCGCTTTCGCGGAGGCCGGCTTTGGCGTTGCTGGCAAGCGCACATCGCCCGTCGCGATGCGCGGACCCGAGCGCCCGGCTACTGCTTCTGTGATGCAGGCGTCGTGCCGCCCTGCACGCCGAGCGCCCCGCCGGTGCCGAGGCCGCCCTTGACGGTCTGCGCCTTGTAGTTGCGCACCACCTTGACGAGCTGGTTGTAGCTGTCGGCAAACGAGGCGATGATGATCTTGCCCTCGGGCGTGCTCGTGTAGCCGCCCGCGCCGCCACCGCCGGCCCAGCCGTAGGCGCCGCCAAAGAGCGCGAAGTCGGTGTTCTTCGCCGTGCCCTCGGCGGCGGCGAGTTGCACACCGGAGCGGTTGTCGATCATGATCAATGTCGTCGAGGCTTCGTTGGTCTTGATGCCGCCCGCAATGGCAGCGATCGCGCCCAGGCTGCGGCTCAGGCCACCGAGCGCGCTCGCCAAGCCGCCACCCACGCCACCCGTGTTCTGGCTGAACTGGATGCTCGGGCTCATCGTGTAGTCGGCTGCCACCATCTGGCCGGCGCCGAAGTTGCTGCCGCCGCGCATCTCGCCCGACTTCTGGAGTTGACGCTCGACGTTCATGTTCTGCATCGCCGCGCCGCGCTCGACGACGACGAAGCAGTTCGACTGCTGGATCATCATGCGCAGCACCGGCACCGTCGTGCCGAGCTTGTAGCTCTGCAGCGTCTGGAACCAGGGGGCCGTCTGATCCTCGACGACGCCGATCGTGCCGAGGGTCTGGTCGCAGTGCTCGAGCGTGCTGTTCCCGCCCTCAGAGGTCGCGCCGCCCGCCGCGCCGGTGACGGCGCCCTTGCTGCCGCCGCCGACCTCCTGCGCGGTCGCGACGCCGAATCCGAGCGCAAGCATCGCGGCAAGGCAGGCGGTCCGAGTCGGAGTGGTCGAGGTCAGACGGCGGGTGCGGGGCGCGTTCATGGTTCGTCCTCCAAAGTCGGGGTCAGCTCAAACGTAACAATCCGAACTGCCGAGCATCATAGTGCGTGCAACCGCCTCCGACACCCCCCTGTTTGGGGTGCGCGGTGCGCCGGATACGTGGGGTTCCGGATTGCGGGAGCCCGCCGCGGCGCTTAGAGTGGCCGCGAACCGAGGAGAGCTGAGCGATGCGAACCACCCGAGCCGGATGCGGCGATTTGGACCCCGGCGCATGTCACGGCGCAATTCACGGCGCATGCCCGCATCGCGCCGAAGGCCGGATTGCGGCCCGCTGCCCGGAAAGCGCGACGTGAGCACCGAGCGTCCGGCGGCGGACGCCGACCCGGCGCGCCCGCCCAGCCCCGCACCGCGGCCCGAGGCGACGCCTCGTCCACCGCCGGCGCCGATTGACCTGCGCAGCGGCTCACTGCTCTTCCTCGCGATACTCGCCGGCATCCTGACGTTGCACTGGGCGCGCGCCATCTTCATTCCGCTCATGCTCGCGGTGATGATCAGCGTCGCGCTCTCGCCGATCGTCGTTGCGATGGAGCGGCGGTTGCGTCTGCCGCGTGCGCTGGGTGCGGCACTGCTGTTGCTGAGCGCACTCGGCGCTGGCACCTTTACCGTGTACTCGCTGTCCGATGACGCGGCGCTGCTCCTCGCGGCGCTGCCGGAGGCGATTCAGAAGGTCCGCGGGTCGTTCGACGATCAGCAGACCGACCCGAAGGGAACGATCGGCAAGGTGAAGAAGGCGGCGGCCGAGATCGAGCGCGCAGCGACGACGGAGGCGCCGTCACCGCCGCCGAACAACGGCATCACGCGAGTGCAGATCGAAGCGGCGCACTTCAGCCTGCGCGACTACTTGTGGAGCGGCACGCTCGGCCTGGCGGGCGCCGTCGGCCAAGTGATTGCGGTCACCTTCATCGCCTACTTCCTGCTCGCCTCGGGCAACACCTTCCGGCGCAAGCTGGTGCGCATCGCGGGCCCGACCTTCACACGCCGGCGCTTGACGGTGCAGGCGCTCGACGAGATCACGATCCAGATCCAGCGCTACCTGCTGGTGCAGTTGTTCACGAGCTTCGTCGTCGGCGTCGCGAGCTGGCTTGCTTTCCTGTGGATTGGGCTCAACCACGCCGCAGTGTGGGGCGTCGTCGCGGGTGTGCTCGATCTGGTGCCCTACATCGGCCTGGTTGTGGTCGGCGCGAGTTCGGCGCTCGTCGGTTTCCTGCAGTTCGGCACCTTCGACATGGCGATCCTGATCAGCGGCGCGTCGATCGTGATCCACGGCATCGAGGCCTATCTGCTCACCCCCTGGCTGACGAGCCACGCGAGCCGCATGAACCCGGTCGCCGTGTTCCTCGGCGTGCTCGCCTGGGGTTGGCTGTGGGGCATCTGGGGCCTGCTGCTCGGCGTGCCGATCCTGCTCGTCGTGAAGGCTGTCTGCGACCGTGTCGATGATTTGAAGCCGATCGGCGAACTGCTCGGCTCCTGATCACGCGCCGCGCTGCGCGTGGGTGGCCGCTAGCGCGAGCTACAGACCGAGGCGGTCGCGACGAGTTCGTCGAACAACGCCATCGACACCTTGCCCGAAACGGCATACGGATCGAGCGCGGCAGTCTCGGAATACTTCAGCAGCATGGCCGGGTTCAGGTGCGAAGCCTCGACCTGCCCCATCGACCAGCCAGCGAAACGGCGCTCGTCGATTTCTTCGTAGCTCAGTAGTTCCACATCGCTGTGACGCGGGTCGGACGCGATGCGGTTGTAGATCCGGTTCACCGCGCCGCGCCCGCCCTCAAGCACCTGCATGAAGAGGTGGCCTGAATAGCAAAGCAACCCGGTCACACCGTGCTCCTGGTTGTTGCGTTTGGACTGCTTGAGGATCTGATTCAGCGCTTCGGCGTCGAACTCGTTCGCGGCGCGACTCGCATACAGCAGGCGTACCAACATGTCGCTCTCCTATTTCTTCTTGCTCAGCAGCGAAAGGAATTCGCGCCGCAGGTTGGCGTCTTTCAAAAAGGCGCCGCGCATCACGCTGTTCGTCATCATCGACTCGTCGTCCTTGATGCCGCGCCAGTGGGTGCAGAAGTGGTCCGCCTCCATCACGATCGCGAGGCCGTCCGGTTTGACGCGGCGCTGCAGCTCGTTGGCAAGCATCGTCACCGCTTCTTCCTGGATTTGCGGCCGGGTCATGATCCATTCGCAGATGCGGTTGTACTTCGACAGGCCGATCAGGTTCGAGTGCTCGTTGGGCAGGATGCCGATCCAGACCCTACCGAGGATCGGGCACAGGTGGTGCGAGCAAGCGCTGCGCACCTTCACCGGGCCAACGATCATCAGCTCGTTCAGGCGCGTGACGTTCGGGAATTCGGTGACGATCGGGATCGGCACGTAGCGCCCCCGGAACACCTCGGTGAGGAACATCTTGGCGACGCGCTTCGCCGTCTGGTTCGTGTTGTGGTCGCCTTCGGTGTCGATCACGAGCGCCTTGAGCACCTCCTGCATGTGCGCCTCGACCTCGGCCCTGAGCTCGTCGAGCTCGCCCTCGCGGATATGGGCGGCGATGTTGTCGTTCGCGTGGTAGCGGCAGTCGGCGCCGATCAGCCGGTAACGAATGCGCTCGGAGGCCGGCAGGCGCGCGAACTCCTCGTCGCTGGGCTCGGCGCGCGCGACGGCCTCGCCGGGGGTTTGAGCAGGCATGGAGCGCTCCGCAATGGACACAGGCCCGAGCGTACCGCAGCGCGCTGCCGCAAGTGGCGCCGGCGTCTGACGGCCGTAGACTGCGCAAGGTGACTGCCGCCCCCGACGACGCGCAAGCTTCGCTTCCCTTGGCGCGCCTGCTCGGCCATGCGGCCGACGCGCTGCAGGCGGTGCGCGCCGGCCGCTCGCTCGACGCCGCGCTCGCCGCGTGTCCGCCTGAGGCCAGGCCCGGCACGCAGGCGCTCGCGTTTCACGTGCTGCGCTGGCTCGGCAGTGCGCAGGCCGTTCGCAAGCGGCTCGCACCCAAGACGCCGCCGCCGTCGATCGACGCCCTGCTTACTTGCGCGCTGGCGCTGCTCTGGCCCCCCGGCGCACCGCCCTATGCCGATCACACGCTCGTCGATCAGGCCGTGCGTGCGGCGCGCGCGCGTGGCACGAAGGGACGCGATGGCGCCGCATTCATGAATGGCGTATTGCGCCGCTTCGTGCGCGAACGCGATGCACTGGTCGCGGAACTGACGGCGCCCAGCGCAGACGTCACGGCACGCTGGAATCACTCCGCATGGTGGGTCGAGCGGCTGCGCGCCGACTGGCCGGCGCACTGGCAGCAGCTGCTCGAGGCCGCCAACCAGCATCCGCCGATGACGCTGCGCGCCAACGCGCGGCGCGGCGATGCGGCAAGCGCCGTCGCGCGCCTTGCGGCAGAAGGCATCGGCGCCCGCGCAATCGGCAGCCACGCGCTGATCCTAGACAAACCGCTTCCGGTGCTGCGGATTCCGGGTTTCGCCGAAGGCGCGCTTTCGGTGCAGGACGCCGCCGCACAGCGCGCCGCACCGCTGCTGATCGGCGCCGGGTTGCCACCGGGCGCGCGCGTGCTCGACGCCTGCGCCGCGCCGGGCGGCAAGACGGCGCACCTGCTCGAACTTGCCGACCTCGACGTGCTCGCGCTCGATCGGGACGCGCTGCGCCTCGCGCGCGTCGGTGAGACGCTCGCCCGGCTCGACCTGCACGCGCACCTGCTGGCGGCGAACGCGGGCGACCCGACGGCATGGTGGGACGGCGTCGCATTCGACGCCATCCTGCTCGACGCGCCCTGCAGCGCCTCGGGCATCGTGCGCCGCCACCCCGACGTGCGCTGGCTGCGC
>JBDTSN010000029.1:0-10162 GCA_039931145.1 Burkholderiales bacterium
CGCGAGCGCGAGCAGTGCGAGCAGCCACAGTACGGCGCCAAAGAGCACGCTCGTCTGCGCGCGCCAGGCTGGCGCGGGGGCTGCCACTTGTGGGCGCGCCGGCTTGCGGGTGTAAGCGCCGCCGGCGCCCGCCGCGCTTGCGCCGCTACCGAGAGAACCGAGCGGAAACGTCATGCCCGGAATTGTGGCGCATCAAGACACATCACTCGGCAGCGAGGCGCTGCTTGAGGACGACCGAGCCACCCTCGAGCGTCTCTATCATGCCGCGCTCCTCCAGGTCCTTCATCACGCGGCTGACCATCTCGCGCGACGCCCCGACGACCTTGGCCAGATCCTGGCGCGAGACCTTGCCGCGGATGATCTTGCGTTCACCGTCGTCCTCGGCCATTTCGAGCAGCGCGCGCGCGACGCGGCCGTAGACGTCGAGCAGCGCAAGCGACTCGATCTGCCGGTCGGCGGCGCGCAGGCGCTGCACGAGCCCGTGCAGGATCGCGTAGGCGAGGCTAGAGCCCTCCGGCAGGCAGCGTGAGAACTCGGCGCGGCCGAGCACGAGCATGTCGGTCTGCACCTCGGCGCGCACGGTTGCTGAGTGCGGCGCATCGTCGATCAGGCTCATCTCGCCGACATAGTCGCCCGGGTGCAGCGCGGCAAGGATCACCTCGCGGCCGCGCGAATCGGCCGTCAGCACGCGCGCGCGGCCGTTGAGCAGGATGAAGAGCGCGTTCGACTTGCGGCCGTGTTCGACGACGATCTCGCCGCGCCGGAAGCGCCGCTTGACGACGCTGTCGGCAATGCTTTGCGCCTGATCATTGGTCAACATCGAGAACAGCGGCACGCGGCGGATCAGGTCGAGGCTGGACAGCATGGTCATGGGGTGAATCCTCAGGGCAGTGATGGAGGGCGCAGGGTCGTGAACCAGTCACGCTCCTTACGCTCCGTAGAATGGGCCTATTGTGACGAGGGTCGCGTCCTGCGTCACCGGCTTACGGCCAAGCGACCCATCGGTGCACCCTTTTTGTCTCACCCGCTCCACACCCATCAGCTCACCATGACGAACACCTCGACCCAGCACGCGCGGCTGCTGATCCTCGGCTCCGGCCCGGCGGGCTACACGGCCGCGATCTATGCGGCGCGCGCGAACCTCAGCCCCGTGCTCGTCACCGGCATGGCCCAGGGCGGCCAGCTGATGACGACGACCGACGTCGACAACTGGCCGGCCGATGTAATGGGCGTGCAGGGGCCCGATCTGATGCAACGCTTTCTGCAGCACGCCGAGCGCTTCGAGACGCGCATCGTCTCCGACCACATCGCGAGCGTCGACCTCTCGAAGCGACCCTTCACCTTGAAGGGCGACTCCGGCAGCTACACCTGCGACGCGCTGGTGATCGCGACCGGTGCGAGCGCGAAGTATCTTGGCCTGCCGTCCGAAGAGGCCTTCATGGGCCGCGGCGTCAGCGGCTGCGCGACGTGCGACGGCTTCTTCTATCGCGGGCAGGAGGTCTGCGTCGTCGGCGGCGGCAACACGGCGGTCGAAGAGGCGCTCTATCTGTCGAATATCGCAAGCAAGGTCCATCTCGTGCACCGGCGCGACAAGTTCCGCGCCGAGCCGATCATGGTCGACAAGATGCACGCCAAGGTTGCGTCAGGCGCGATGGAGTTGCACTTGTGGCACACGCTCGACGAGGTTCTGGGCGACGCATCGGGTGTCACCGGAGTGCGACTGAAGAATACGCAGAACAGCGAGACGTTGGAGCTCAAGCTCCAGGGCTGCTTTATTGCGATCGGCCACCAGCCCAACACCGACATCTTCAAGGGCCAATTGGAGATGAAGGACGGCTACATCATCACCAAGAGCGGCCTCTCTGGGATGGCGACAATGACGAGCGTCGCGGGCGTGTTCGCCGCCGGTGACGTGCAGGATCACGTCTATCGCCAGGCGATCACGAGCGCTGGCACAGGCTGCATGGCAGCGCTCGACGCGCAGCGCTTCCTGGAGCAGGACTGAACGCAGTCGCTTCGAGCTATAATTTCGCTCTTTACTGCGAGCCGGGGCGCTTGGATGAGCGCACGGCGGAGCACGCGGTGCCGGGTTTTCAGCGTTGTGCAGCCTCTGCCTCGCGAGCGGCGCCCGTACCGACGAATCAACGAATCAAACACGGAGTAGCGTCATGGCACGCGTCTGTCAAGTCACGGGCAAGGGCCCGATGGTGGGCAACAAGGTTTCCCACGCCAACAACCGCACGAAGCGTCGCTTCCTGCCGAATCTGCAATACCGCAGGTTCTGGCTCGAACACGAGAACCGCTGGGTGCGCCTGCGCATCAGCGCGGCCGCACTGCGTCTGATCGACAAGGTCGGCATCGAAAAGGTCGTCGCCGACTTGCGCGCGCGCGGCGAAATCTGAACCGGGAGAGACAATCATGGCAAAAGGCGGACGCGAGAAGATCAAGCTGGAATCATCGGCCGGCACGGGGCACTTCTACACGACGGACAAGAACAAGAAGACGACCCCCGAGAAGCTCGAGATGATGAAGTTCGACCCCAAGGCGCGCAAGCACGTCACCTACAAGGAAACGAAGCTGCGCTGAGCGCGTCGATTCGAGACAAACCCGCCCGGCATTGCGCCCGGCGGGTTTTTTGATTTCGGTCCCGCGCGCGCGCGTGTAAAGTCGTGGGCAACCCACATCGGGAGCGCCAATGTCTGCTGCCCAACTCGAAACGATCACCCTCGGCGGCGGATGCTTCTGGTGCCTGGAGGTGGCCTACCTGCTCGTCGATTCGCAGCACATCTCGCTTCACGAGCTGCTCGCGAACTATTCGCGCGCCGAGGGCTATCACGAGTGCTACTTCGAGCAGCATCCGGGGCAAGGCGATTGCGCCTACGTGGTCGTGCCCAAGCTCGGGAAAGTCCGCCACACATTTTCAAGTCGGGTGCGCTCGGCAGCATGAAGTGAACGGCGTCGAGGCATCGGAACCCACGTCGATCGCACCCGGGACGTCCAATTCGTCCGTTTCGAGCGCCGCTGCAAGGCTTGCAACGGTCGAGCGCCAACTCGATGAGGTTTCGCGTCAACTTGCCCTGGCGCAAGACTTCGGCCGGATGGCGATCATCGAGCGCGACATCCGCACCGGCCACGGCCACTGGAGCCCACAGGTCTACACCTTGTACGGCTTCGATCCAGCGGACGGCACACCGCACTTCGACGTCGCCGCCGCGCGCATGCACCCCGAGGATCGCGAACGCGTAGTGGCCGGCCACCAGCGCGCCAGCCTGAAGGTGGGACGCCACGAGACGCGCTTTCGGATCGCCCTTCCCGGCGGCGACATTCACTACGTTCATTCGCTCAGCGAAGTGCGCAATGGCGCCGACGGCGCGCCGCAGTTCATGACCAGCGTGCTGATCGATGACACCGGGGAGGTCCTGCGGCAGCAGGCCGCGGGCCGGGAGAACGCACAGCTCGCTACGACGCTCGAGATGATCGGCCTGTCTGCGTGGCGGCTCGATCCGAAGACCGGGCGGATCACGTTCAACGAGATCGGCTACCGAATCATGGGCATGGTGCCAGCGCCACCCGACATGTCGCTGCAGGCGGTGCGCGAACTCGCGCACCCCGACGATCGCGCCGGGCTCGCCGCTGCAGCCGAGGCCGCGCTCGAGAGCCATGCCACGGTGGACATGCACGCGCGCTACCTCAATCCCGACGGCAGCTACCGCACGCTGATGACGCGTCGCGTCGCGCAGCGCGACGCAGACGGTCAGGTGCAGGCGCTGCTCGGTGTGTCGTTCGACATCAGCGCCGAGGTCGAGGAGCGCGAGCGCGCGGACGCCTTGGCGCTCAGCATGGAGCTCATCAGCGAGTCCGTCGGCGTCGGCCTCTGGACGCTGGACCTGGAAACCGGCGTCGTCGAGTGGAACGCGCAGATGTACCGGCTTTACGGCATGCCGGCCGAAGCCGCCGCGCCGCCGGCCGCGCACTGGATGGAAGACCTCGCGCATCCTGAAGACCGCGCCCGGGTGGCGCGCGAGCGAAAGCGCTCGCTCGGCGCCGGCGAGCTTGATTTCGAGACTGACTTTCGCATCCGCCAGCCCGATGGCTCACTGGAGCACCTTCAGGCTGCGCCTTCCGGAACTCGCCCTGGGCCACGAAAGTGGCCCCTTCGGGACCATGGCGGCCCCGCGGGCTCATGGCGCTGGGTCGCGTGCCGATCACGGCGCACGTTGCGCAACGGCCGGCCGACGCTGTTCGGCATCCACCTCGACATTCACAAGGCCAAGCTCACCGAGCAGGCGCTGCGCGACAAGGCGGCGGCCGAACAGGCGAGCAAGGCGAAGTCCGAGTTCCTCGCCCACATGAGCCACGAGTTGCGCACACCGCTCAACGCGGTGATCGGTTTTTCGCAGCTGCTGGCGCACGATGGGGTCGATGCACTGAGCATTGCGCAGCGCGGGCGCGCGCAGCGCATCGAGGCTGCTGGCAAGCACCTGCTCGCGCTGATTGACGACGTGCTCGACCTCGCCTCGATCGAAGCCGGGTCGCTGCCGGTTGCCGATGAGAGCGTCGCACTCGCCGATCTGTTGCGCGACGTCATGCAATGGACGCAGCCTCAGGCGCGCCAGGCCGAGGTCGAACTTCGCGCGGAGCCGGTCGGCTCCGGCGCGGTGCGCGCCGACGCACGCCGCTTGCGGCAGGTGCTCACGAACCTCGTGAGCAATGCGGTCAAGTACAACCACCGGCACGGTTGGGTTCAACTGCAGACTGCGCGCCGCCGCCACGCCGAGGTCGACGGTTGGGATCTGATCGTGACCGACAACGGGCCCGGCCTGTCCCCCGAGCAGCAGCGCGGCCTGTACGAGCCCTTCAACCGCCTCGGCGCCGAACGCGGCGCCGTGGCAGGCACCGGCATCGGCCTGACGATTGCACGCCGCCTCGTCGATCGGATGGGCGGAAGGCTCGACGTCCGCAGCAATCCGGGTGCGGGCTGCGAGTTCCGGGTCTGGTTGCCGGACGCAGTCGATGGCGCAAACGCCGCCGCAGCGTCGGTCGAACCAACGCCAGCCGTCGCGCCGCCCGCGTCCGAGGGCGACACGATGGGCCGGCTGCACGTGCTTTGCATCGAGGACGATCCGATCAACCTTCTGCTCGTGCAGGAGCTCGTCGCCCTGCGGCCCCGGATTGCGCTGCGCTCGGCCCCCGACGGCGCCAGCGCGCTGCGCCAAGCGCTCGCCGAACCACCGGACGTGATGCTCGTCGACATGCATCTGCCCGACATCAACGGCCTCGAAGTCCTGCGCCGGGTGCGCTCAGCGCCGGCACTGCGCGAAACGATCTGCATTGCACTCTCGGCCAACGCAATGGCCGAGGACATGGCCGAGGCGCGCGCCGCCGGGTTCGCTGACTACTGGACGAAGCCGATCGCGTTCGAGCACTTCCTCGCCCAACTCGACGCGCTGATCGAGCGTCGGCACCCGACGCAACTGGCGCGCCAGGCGCATTGAGCGGCACGCGTCTCAAGGCTCACGGTGCGAGCCTCTCACGCAGCCAACCTGCTTCGTCGCGCCGATAGCGCAGCCGGTCGTGCAGGCGCGACTTGCGGCCCTGCCAGAACTCCCAGACCTCGGGCACGAGCCTGAAGCCGCCCCAATGCGGAGGCCGCGGCGGGTTCATCAGGTACTGAGCGCCGATCTTGGCCGCATTCGCTACGAGCACCGCGCGCGAGGCGATCACCTTGCTCTGCGGCGAAGCCCAGGCGCCGATGCGTGAGTCGAGCGGGCGAGAGGCGAAGTAAGCATCCGACTCTTCAGCGCTGATGCGCTCGACGCGGCCCTCGATGCGTACGACGCGCTCGAGCTCGACCCAGTGAAATTGGAGCGCGGCATGGGGATGGGCCGCGAGCTCGCGCCCCTTGCGGCTGTCGTAGTTCGTGTACCAGACGATGCCGCGCTCATCCAGGCCCTTGATGAGCACGATGCGCGTCGAAGGTCGGCCGTCGACACCGACGGTCGCAAGCGTCATCGCATTCGGTTCCGGTACTTCGGCCTGCAAGGCCTGATCGAGCCAGAGTCGGAACTGCTGCAGCGGATCGGCGGCGCTCGCGCTTTCGTCGAGCGCAGCACGTTCGTAGCTCTTGCGCAGTTCGGAAAGCCCCTTCATAAGGGGAAGTATAGGCAGCCTGATTGCAGTCGCCGTTACACCGCGAAACGTCTAGGGCAAGGCCCTAAGTGTTGGCCCCACTAGCGAGTACGAGGCGGAAATCCGATCCTTGCCCTAACAACAACACAATGCTCGCGGCGCTTTGGCAGCGTCGGCGGGCCGGGAGGTGATCATGTCGGGACCCGTGGTGGTCGTGCTCGCAGCAGGTCGTGGATCGCGATTCCAGGCCCCCGAGCACAAGCTCCTTCAACCGCTTGGCGCGTCGAACATTCTCGGCACGACCCTGCGCCACGTCCTCGCGAGCCAGATGCCGATGGTCGTCGTCGCCACCGCTGCGATGTCGGAGATCGCCGGGCGCCGCGTCGCCGCGCGCGACATCGTCGTCGTGCCCGAGGTCGGCGAGACAATGGCGCATCCGCTCGGCATGGGCTATTCGATCGCGTGTGGCGTCGGCGCACGCCCCAACGCATCAGGCTGGCTCATCCTTCCCGGCGATATGCCGATGGTGAGACCCGAGACCTTGCTGGCTGTCGCGCACGCGCTCGAACAGCACACCGTCGCTTACGCTCAATATCGGGGACGGCGCGGGCATCCCGTAGGCTTCGCCGCCGAGCTGTTCTCCGAGCTCGCGACACTCAGTGGCGACGAAGGCGCGCGACGTCTGCTCAAACGCTATCCGGCGCACGGCGTCGAGGTCGACGATCCGGGCGTGCTGATCGACATCGACACCGAGGCCGACCTCGACAGCCTGCGATCGGGCGCCGCACCCGCGAGGCCGCAAGCCCATCTTTGAGTTCGGCGCGGTGCGCCGGCGTCCAGGTCCTGGTCGCACTCCGACCCCCTCGTTCACGGCGCCAAAGAGTGCCGGTGGGCAAGCCGCACCAAACGCTCGATTTCGCGGTCGCGGATGCCGTGTGCCGACAAGCCGTGCGCCGTCTCCAGCAGATAGTCGAGCGTCGTGCCGTAGCGCCCGCGCGCGCTCTTCAGGATCGCGACCATTTCCGCATCGTCGAGCACGCCGGTGAAATTCGGGCTGCTGCGCCTGAGCGTGAAGCCGAGCGCGCGCACCGGGCCCTTGGTCGTGGTGCACTGGAGCCAGCGCGCGTCATAAACGGCGGTGGGCATTTCGCGCACCCACAGGCGAGTCAACTCGTCGTCCGCACGATCGCGTGCAATGCGAAAGGCGAGGCCGTGGCACGAGCCGCCCGGCAGCAGCGCGAACACGAGACCCGGTGTCTCCGGCGTACCGCGATTCACGCGAGAGCGCATCTTGAGCGCCCGATGAAAACCGTGCACCCGCGCCGGGCGACGCTCGGCAGCCTCGAATTCCGGGCGCCAGATCAGCGACGCGTAGCCGAACACCCACAGATCGCCGCGCCCGCCCCACTCGGAGCGTGCGAGCTGCAATGCCGCCTCGGGGTCACGCGCCGGGCGCAGGGGCACGTGGACCTTCATCCTGCGCGCATCGTTGTTCGCCGAATGCTCAGATCGAGCGCGCCGCTTCGCGCGCCGCAGCGCCCAAAGCCCGCAACGGTCGTCGCGCTTGCGCGTCTTGCACTCCGACGCTCACGGCTTGCGTTCGATCAATTCGATCTTGTAGCCGTCGGGATCGGTGACGAAGGCAATGACCGTCGTGCCACCCTGCACCGGCCCCGCTTCACGCGTCACCTCGCCACCGCTGGCGCGGATACGTTCGCACGCGGCGTAAGCATCAGGCACCTCGATCGCGATGTGGCCGTAGGCACTGCCGTGCTCATAGTGCGAGACGCCGTGGTTGTGCGTAAGCTCGATCTCGGCGTGCTCGGGGTTGCTGCCGTAACCGACAAAGGCGAGCGAATACTTCTGTTCCGGCCGCTCCGTCATTCGCAGCAGTTGCATGCCCATGACCAGGGTGTAGAAGTCGATCGAACGCTGCATGTCGCCGACGCGCAGCATGGTGTGAAGAATTCTCATCGCGTACCCTTCATCGTGAATGAATTCGCCGTCACGTGACGGTGTAGTTCAGGCTCATGCGCCCGCCGTCCACGTAGACGATTTGTCCCGTCATGTAGCTCGCCGCGTCGCTGAGCAGGAAGGCTGCCACATCGGCGACTTCGCCCGGTTCGCCGAGGCGCTTCATCGGCGTGCGGCTCATGATGCGCGCACGCGCCTCGTCGCTGCCGAGGACGGCCTGCTTCGCAAGCTCGGTGGCGATCGTCCCCGGTCCGACGGCGTTGACGCGGATGCCACGATCGGCAAGCGCGAGCGCCATCACGCGCGTCAGCTGGTTGATGCCGCCCTTGCTGACGTTGTAGCTCGCGATGTTCGGGATCGCCATCACCGCGTTCACCGAGCTCATGTGCACGATCGCGCCGCCGCCCTGCGTCGCCATCGCGCGCGCCACCGCCTGCGCGACGAGGAAGGCGCCCTTCAAGTTGACGCCGATCACCGCGTCCCAGTCGGCCTCGGTGATGTCGAGGAAGTCGGCCGCCTTGAAAATGCCGGCGTTGTTGACGAGCGCGTCGACACGGCCGAAGGCGGCGAGCGTCGCGGCGAGTGCCGCATCGACCTCGCCCTTGCGCGAAACGTCGCAATGATGAAAGAGCGTGCGCCGGCCTTGGGAGGCGAGCGATGCGGCGAGCGCCTCGCCACGCGCGTCGTCCACATCCCACAGCGCAACGGCCGCGCCGTCGCGCGCGAGACGCTCCGCACACGCCGCGCCGATGCCCTGCGCGGCGCCGGTGACGACGGCCACCTTGCCTTCGAAATCGAATCGTGTCTTGCTCATGCTTTCTCCTGCGCGCGACGCGCCGCGTCATCCATGCGCTGGCGCCAGACCAGCAAACCCTCGGCGTTGAGTTCGATATCGAGCTTCAGCAAGTGCCGTATCTCGCTTTCGGCAAGCGTACAACCATGCGCACGCAGGCCGTCGAGATAGAGGCGCGCCAACGCGTCTTCCAGCTGCGCCTGGCGCGCCGCAGCGTGACCCTCGCACTGCAGGGCGAGCGCTGCTACCACCTCGACCTGCGCGAGCATCAGTTCACCCAGGCGTGCCACATCGCCGACACGGCCGAAGTGCGTCAAGTACAGGTTCTCCGGCTCGAAGGCGAGGATGCGCCGCACAGACGCGATGAGCGCCTCGGGCTCGAAGGCGATCGGCGTCGTCGTCGGCAGCAGCCACGGCCGGCCATCGACGTCGAACTCGCGATACGACAGGCCGAAAGTGTCGCCAGTGAAAAAGCCGCTGCTGCGTTCGTCCCAGATGCAATGGTGGTGGCGCGCATGCCCGGGCGTGTCGATGAAATGAAGCGTGCGCCCGGCAAGCTGCAAGTCCATGCCGTCGTGTGTCGTCAGCGCGCGCTCGGCCGGCACCGGCACCAGTCGCCCATAAGAGCGCTCCATCTCGGCGTCACCGTATATGCCGCGTGCACTTTCGTACAGCGCGCTCGGGTCGATCATGTGGCGCGCGCCGCGCGGATGGACGACAAACCGCGCGTTCGGCAGCGACTGGAACAGCTTCCCGGCGCCACCCGCATGATCGAGGTGCACATGCGTCACGATCAGCCAGTCGACATCGGCCGGCGCGAGCCCCGCGCCGCGAACCGCGTCGAGCAGACGCGGCACCGCGTAGTTCGTGCCGGTGTCGATGAACGCTGCGCGCCCGGCCTCGACGATCAGGTAAGCGGCGTCGAAGCGCGGCCGGTGAAAGCCAGTGTCGATCGCGTGAATGCCGTGCGCAAGGCGCTGCACGTTCGCAGCATTCGTATCACGCGCCGTCATTTCACGCTCAGATCGAGCTTCGCGCGCGGAGTCCATGTGCTGCTGCCTTTCGTCTCGCTTTCGGTACTGCTCATTGTCTCGTCCTTTGTCTCGCCGCTTTCCCCACCCGTTGCTGCGCTATTCGCGTCCCAACGCAGCCTGGGCGCACCAAGAAGTTGCAACCAGACCATGGCTCTCCGCCTCGGTCAATGGTGCCATGAAACCGCAAGTGGGCATCTCGACGGTCGCGCCGCGACCCAGTTCCCGCAGCCCG
>JBDTSN010000030.1:0-10134 GCA_039931145.1 Burkholderiales bacterium
GATGCAAGCGCCTGGCAGTGGGCGTCGGCGCCCGCGAGACCACCGAAGTTGGCGCCGTTGCCAGGGTTCACGCTGGTGACGAAAAACGTCATCTTCTCCTGCGGCGTGGTCGGCGCCGTCGCGCATGCGGCGAGCAGCGCGAAAGACGCCAGAGCGGTGATGCGAATCGGGGTGGTGAGCTTCAAGGACGCCTCCTGCGGTTATGGGTGACTGGGCTGTCAGGGTAACCGAAGCGGCAGGGTGCGGCAATTTACGCTCGTACCGCGCGTTCACGCACCGCCCGCAGGCCTCACTCTGCCCGAGAATGCGAAGCTCTCGTGTGCAGCCGGCGTACGGCCGCGACCTGCAATTACCAACATCATGCGCCTGCCGATTCTTCCGACCCGACACAGCCGGCGCAGCACCACGCGTCTGGCGCTCGTCGTCATGCTTGCCGCGCTGCTCGGCGCGTGCGCATCGCGGCCCATCAACCCGCCGCTGGCGAAGGCGGATCCGGAATCCGGCTACCGCTGGGCGCGGCGCCTGGCGCTACCGGACAACGACCCCGGCACGCTTTTCGTGCTCGCCTTCTCGGGCGGCGGCACGCGCGCTGCGGCGTTCTCGTACGGCGTACTCGAAGAGCTCAATCGCACGCCAGTCATTCGTACGGGCGCAACACACACGATGCTCGACGAAGTCGATCTCGTCACCGGTGTTTCGGGCGGCAGCTTCACGGCGCTCGCCTTCGGCCTGTACGGCAAGGCGCTGTTCGAGCACTACGAGACGCAGTTCCTGAAGCGAGACGTCGAGGGCGAACTGATCGCGCGCCTGCTGAACCCGGCGACCGGGCTCAAGACCTGGTCCGACGGCTATGGCCGCTCGGAACTCGCCGAGCAGTACTACGACGAAATCCTCTTTCACGGTGCGACCTACGGTGACTTGATCGACAAGCTGACGCCGACCGTGCTGGCAAGCTCGACCTTGATCTCGACCGGCAACGAATGGGTGTTCTCGCAAACGAACTTCGACATCATCTGCTCCGATTTGAGCAAGATGCGCTTGGCGCGTGCCGCCGCCGCATCGTCCGCCGTGCCGATCGTGATGTCACCCGTGACGCTCGAAAACTACGCCGGCAGTTGCGGCTACGAGACGCCGCGCTGGTTGATGCTGCCGAAGTCCGACGATGCCTGGCCCGGCACGCGGCTGCAGCAACGTGCTGTCGCACTGAGCCGCTATCTCGATCGCGCAAAGCGTCCCTACATGCACCTCGTCGACGGCGGCCTGGCCGACAACCTGGGCCTTTATGCCTTCGTCGGCGATCTGCAGGAGATGGCGACGAGCTCCGATTTTCGCGAACAGGTCACGAAGAAGGGCCTGCGCCGGATCGCGATCGTCGTCGTCAATTCCCGTTCGGCGGACACCCTCGACTACGACCGCTATGAGCGCGCGCCCGGATCGTTCGAGTTGCTGATGCAGTCGATGAGTGTGCCGATCGACCGCTTCTCGAACGAGGCGATCCTCGCGCTGCAGGACATCATCCGCGAATGGCGGCTCGAGTGGCAGCTCGACTTGCAGACGCGGCGCGCCGACGGCAAGCCGCCGACGATCGACGATGTGCCCAACATCGAGTTCTCGACCATCAACGTGAGCTTCGACGCGCTCGCCGATCCGGCCGAACGCGCCTTCCTGCTCGCGCTGCCGACGTCGTTCGTCCTGCCCGACAAGTCAGTGGACCGGCTGCGCGCCGCAGCCGCGCAGCTGCTGCGCGAATCGCCCTCGTATCAAAAGCTGGTGCACGAATTGTCGGAATCCGCTGGCGCCGAGGCCGCGCATTGATCCGCCGCACGCCTGGCGCTGCCCGTCACGTCACACCATGACGCACGTGCACAAGCGCCGCCGCTGCCGCCGGAGCGCACTCAGAAGGCGTAGGTGACCTGCCCCGAGACGACGACGGCGTTGCTGTGGTAGCTGCCATTGATCAGGCCGTACTGCGCCACGCTGGCAGGGCTCTGGCTGATCGCGTCGATGCTGGCGCTACGAATCCAGAGGTAGGCGGCGCCGAAGTCGAACCACAGCGACGGCGTCGACTTGTACTTCGCGCCGAGCGCGAGATAGGTGCGATCGGCGTCGGGCAGACGCGCCGTGCGGTCCGCGTCCTGCACCGGCGATTGGTCATAGGCGAGGCCGGCGCGCAGCAGCCAGCGCTCGTCGTAGCGGTAGTTGGTGCCGACGGCAAATCGCCACGCGTCCCTGAAGTTCTCCGTCGTGCTCTGCAGCAGCGCGCCGTCGGTGCGCACGAAGGTCAGCGCCTGGATCGAACTCCAGCCGGTGTATTGGACGTCGGCCATGAAGTCCCAGCGCGCGTCGATGCTGCGAAAGTAGGAGACGTTGACGATCTCGGGTAGCTTGATCTGCGACGTGATGCCCGAGTTGTAGAGGGCTCCCGCGTTCACCGCCGCGGCGAGCCCCGCGACCAGCGGCCCGAGCGACGGCGGCACCGCTGGCAAGGTCGGATTGGTGAAGCTCGCGTCGCCTTCGAGGGTGTATTTAATTGCCGAGCGGTACTGCGCACCGATCCGGCTTGCGCTGTCGATCTCGAACATCACGCCGAGGTTCCAGCCCCAGGCGTAGTCGCTGCCCTTGATGTTGGCGCTGCTCTCGAGGCCGGGCGTTGCCGCAGCGATCGCGTTGGAGGTCGGCGAGCCCGGGGCATACCCCGCCTGTGCCGCGGCGCCCAGCAACGCGGCGGAATAGTTGACTTGACTCGTAAACGTCCCGTCGAGCTTCTGGTAGTTCACGCCAAGGCCGATGGCAAAGTTCTCGACCGGCTTCCAGGCCACGGTCGGATTCACATTCAAGGTCTTGATGTCGGATTTGATCGCCTGGAAGCGACCGATCCAGCCGTTGTCATATTCGGACACGAGGCCGAACGGCGCATTCAATCCGAGACCGAGCGTCCATTGCTTGTTGATCGGCATCGTCGCGTAGAGGTTCGGCACGAAGTTCAGGCTGCCGGCGTCACCGCCCTCGCCACCGAGCGGCTGATTGAGGGCCGGCAGCGAGTTGGCGTTGCTGAACTTGAGCGACGGCTGGATGAGGTGCAAGACGCCGACGACCTGCCCCGAGCCCAGGCGCGCGATGCCAGCCGCGTTGGACCAGAGGGTCGACGCGTCGTCGGCCGAGGCAGCACCGCCGGCATAGGCGTTGCCCAAGCCGCTTGCCGAGTTCTCCTGCAGCGCAAAGCCGGCGGCGAATGCCGGCGCGGCGCTGAACAACAAATTGACCGCGACGGCCAGCGGGGCGAACCGGATCACACAATGGGAGTGGTTCATGAGTGCCTTCCTCGAACCGTCGGACGACGGCCGGCAAAGCTTAGGCCCCGTGTGCCGCGTCAGCATTGACGCTTGTCACCACGACCGTCGATAGCCCGACGCGAGCGAAGTCGGTGGCGCCGCGCCGGATCAGGTCGCCGTCGGCGGCACCCGGCACCACCCTGCGCAGGGTGCGGGAGGTGCGCCGCCGACGCGGTGCGCAGCGCAGAGTGGGGTGCGTATTCCTATGAGCGTGGGCCGCAGGAATCCATGCCCACGTTCCTAGCCGAGCGCCCGCAGCTCGCGCAGCGTCACCGACAGCATCGCCGAATCGGGTACCGGCAAGGCGCGCAGTTCGGCAACCAGCTTGCCGGCGCGCTCGAGCGCGCGTCCGTTATCCTGCTGCCACGCGGCCATGCGTTCGGCCGCGGGCGTGCCGGCGCCAGCGCAGGCGAGGATGGCGACCGTGATTGCGCGCTGCAGGCCCGACAGATCGTCCTGCATCGCGACCTTGGCGAGATTGCGCCAGTGCTGATCACCGGGCAGCGCACCTATCTTGTCGCGCAGCCAGGGCAGGCCGAGGCGGTTGCCGATGTCGAAGTGAACCTCGGCGACGAGTTCGACCGGCTCGCCGGCGTCGGCCGCGACTTCGGCAATGTCGAGCATCGCGTGCAGCGAGTCGAAGGTCGCGACGCTCACAGCGAGGTCACGGGGTACGCCTTCGACCTCGTAGTGCTGCACCACGGCCTCGACGGCGGCGTTCGCATCGGCGTCGTGCCGCTCGCGCAGCCGGGCGGACAGCGCCTCGACGCCGGGCTGGAAGTAGGCGACCGTGTGCGCCATGTCGTCCGTCAGCCGCCGCGAGCGCAACAACCACGTCGTGCCGCGCTCGAGCTGTGCACTGGTGTGGATCAGCATGCGCGACTGCACTTCGTCGGGCACCTGGTTGTCGAGCTCCTCGATCGCATGCCACATCGGCACCAGGCCGAAGATGTCGCGGCTCATCAGGTAGGCACGCACCACTTCGTGGGCACGCGCGCCGGTCGACTCGACGAGCCGATAGACATAGGTGCTGCCGACCCGGTTGAGCATGCTGTTGGTGACGTAGGTGGCGATGATCTCGCGCCCGAGCGGGTGGCGCGGCATCCACTGCGTGAAGCCTTCTCGCAACCGCTTTGGGAAGTAGCGCGTCAAGGTCACTGCGAGCCGCGGGTCGTCGGGCAGCGGCGAGGCGAGCAGCTCGTCGTAAAGCCAGATCTTGCTGTAGGCGAGCAACACAGCGCGCTCCGGCGTCGTCAGACCGAGCCCTTCGGCGCGGCGCTCGGCGATCTGCTCGTCGGTCGGCAGGTACTCGATCGCGCGGTTCAGGCGCCCGGCCTTTTCCAGGAACTGCATGAAGCGCGTCTGCGCGTCGAGCATCTGCGGCGCGATGCGGCCGGTGACGGAAAGTACCTGGGTCTGGAACACGTTGTCGCGCAGCACGAGCGTTGCGACCTCGTCCGTCATCTCGGGCAGCAACGCGTTGCGCTGCTTCTCCGTCATCTCGCCCTCGGCGATCGGCAGCCCGAGCAGGATCTTGATGTTGACCTCGTGATCGGAGGTGTCGACGCCGGCAGAGTTGTCGATCGCGTCGGTGTTGATGCGGCCGCCGGCGAGCGCGTATTCGATGCGCCCGAGTTGCGTGCAGCCGAGGTTGCCGCCTTCGACGAAAACCTTGCAACGCAATTCGCGGCCATCGACGCGCAGTACGTCGTTTGCCCGATCGCCGACTTCGGCATGCGATTCGTCGCTCGATTTCACGTAGGTGCCGATGCCGCCGTTGTAGATCAGATCGACCGGCGCCTTCAGGATTGCATTCACAAGCTCGGTCGGCGTCAGTGCGTTGACCTCGATGCCGAGCGCGGCCTTCACTTCGGGCGTGAGCGCGATCGACTTTGCGCTGCGCGGATGAACGCCGCCGCCAGCCGAGATCAGGCTCGCGTCGTAGTCGGCCCACGACGAGCGCGGCAGTTTGAAGAGGCGCTCGCGCTCGGCGAAGCTGCGCGCCGCGTCCGGGTTCGGATCGAGGAAGACATGGCGGTGGTCGAAGGCGGCGACCAATCTGATATGGCGCGACAACAGCATGCCATTGCCGAACACGTCACCCGACATGTCGCCGACGCCGGCCACCGTGAAGTCGGTCGTCTGCGTGTCGACGCCGAGCTCGCGGAAGTGGCGTTTCGCCGACTCCCACGCGCCGCGCGCGGTGATGCCCATCGCCTTGTGGTCGTAGCCGACCGATCCGCCCGAAGCGAACGCGTCGCCAAGCCAGAAGTCGTATTCCTTGCTGATGCCGTTCGCGTAGTCCGAGAAAGAGGCCGTCCCCTTGTCGGCGGCGACGACGAGATAGGGGTCGTCGTCGTCATGGCGCACGACCTGCGGCGGCGGCGCGACTTCCGTTCCGACACGGTTGTCGGTGATGTCGAGCAGGCCGCGCAGATAGTCCTTGTAGCAGGCGACGCCCTCGGCGACAAAGGCCTCTCGATCGCTTGACGGCGGCGCCTTCTTCAGCACGAAGCCGCCTTTCGATCCGACTGGGACGATGATGGTGTTCTTCACCATCTGCGCCTTCACGAGGCCGAGCACCTCGGTGCGGAAGTCCTCGCGTCGGTCCGACCAGCGCAGCCCGCCACGCGCGACGCGCCCGCCGCGCAGGTGCACGCCTTCGAAGCGTGTCGAATGAACAAAGATCTCGAACATCGGCTTCGGCTCGGGCAGGCCCGGCACCTTGCTCGAATCGAACTTGAACGAGACGAAGCTGCGCCGAGCGCCTGCCGCGTCACGGCGCCAGTAGTTGGTGCGCGTCGTCGCCAGAATCAGCCCGACGTACTGGCGCAGCACGCGATCCTCCGACAGGTTGTCGACGTCTTCGAGCGCGGCGTCGATCGCCGCAACCTCTGCGCTCGCTCTGGCTTCGGAGCCCTCCCGCGCGTCGGGATCGAAGCGCGCCTTGAAGAGCAGGACGAGGCTGCGCGCAATCGCAGGGTGCGCCGCGAGCGTCGCCTGGATGAACGACTGCGACAGCGCGAAGCCGATCTGGCGCATGTACTTTGCATAGGCGCGCAGCACGACGATCTCGCGCGCCGGCAAGCGCGCGCTGACAACGAGCCGGTTGAAGTCGTCGTTCTCGACCTCGCCGCCGAGGATCGCGCCGAACGCCTCCTCGAACACCGGGCGCAACGTGTCGATCTCGATGTCGGCGTCGCCGAGGCCGCTGTCGAGCCCGAAATCGTGAATCCAGATCGGAGTGCCGTCCTCCATCGAGATGCGGTACGGATGCTCGTCGAGCACCTTCAAGCCCATGTGCTCAAGCATCGGCAGGCTGCCCGACAGCGTGAGCGGCGTCGCCAGGCGCAGCAGCTTGAAGCGCAGCGCACCAGGCGCTGCTTCGAGCGGGCGATAGAGCGTCATCGCGACCGGCTCGGCGTCGCTCAATGCGGCCATCAGCTCGATGTCAGGCACCGCAGCGCGCGCCGAAAAGTCGGATCGGTAGCTGACCGGAAAGGCAGCGCCGAAACGGCGCAGCAAGGCGTTGCCGCGCGCCTCGCCGGCCGCTTCGATGAGTGCGGCCTTCAAGTCGTCGTCCCAGCGCCGCGCCGACGCCACCAGGCGCTCCTCGATCTCGCGCGCGTCGTACTCGGGAATCTGCCCGGGGCGCGTGCGCACAACGATCTGGATGCGCGCGAGCACCGACTCCGTCAGGTGCACATTGAACTCGGAGTTCGTGCCGTTGAAGGCCTTGACGAGGATCGCCTGCCACTTCTCGCGCAGTTCGGTGGTGTAGTTCTCGCGCGGCGCGTAGATCAGGCACGACAAGAAACGCTCGAACGGGTCGCGCCGGATGAAGAGGCGAAAGCGCTGGCGCTCGTCCAGGTGCAGGATGCCGATCGCGGTGCGCAGCAGATTCTCTTCGCTCGTCTGGAACAACTCGTCGCGCGGA
Source organism: Burkholderiales bacterium (assembly GCA_039931145.1). GTDB lineage: Bacteria > Pseudomonadota > Gammaproteobacteria > Burkholderiales > Burkholderiaceae_C > CAIKUF01. The sequence goes on from JBDTSN010000030.1 coordinate 7,270, forward strand.
TAGGTCTCCAGGATGTTGATGAGCGCCTTGCCGGTGTGGCCGCCCGCCGGCAGGCCGGCGCGGGCGACGACGTTGGCGATCTTGCGCCGCAGGAGTGGAATCTGCGACGGGCTGGCGCTGTAGGCGGTCGAGGTAAAGAGGCCGAGAAAGCGATCCTCGCCAATCACCTCGCCGTCAGCGCCGAAGCGCTTGACGGCGATGTAGTCGAGGTAGCCCGGGCGGTGCACGGTCGAGCGCGCGGTCGACTTGGTGACCACCAGCAATTCGGGCCGGCGCGCATAGGCGCGCACCTCGGGCGGCAGCGCGGCAAAGCCCGACGCGACGACCTTCGCATGCGCTTCGCCCGTCTCGCGCAGGATGCCGAGGCTCGAATCGGGGACGATGCGCAACACATCTTCGCCGTCTTGCACGACCAGGTCGTGCGAACGGCTGCCGAGAAGGGTGAAATGGTTGTCGGCAAGCCAGGCGAGAAAGGCGCGGCCTTCGTCGAGCTCCGCGGCCGGAATCGGCAACTTCTGCGTCGACAAGCCGTCGACGATCGCACGAACGCGGTCGCGCATCGCGGGCCAATCCGCAACCGCCAGGCGCACGTCGCCCAAGACGCGGGTGATGTCGGCGCTCAGCGCCTCGAGACCCGACGCTTCGGGCACTCGATCGACCTCGACGTGAATGAACGACTCGCGCAACGCGGCCTTGTCCGACGCGTCGGCAAGGCCCGTAAGCGTACCGTCCTTGGCACGCTTGACGGTGAGCACCGGGTGGATGATGAGGTGCAGCGTCAGCCCGTGGCGGTTCACTTCCATCGTCACCGAGTCGACGAGGAAGGGCATGTCGTCATTGACGATCTCGATGATCGTGTGCGTCGATTGCCAGCCGTGCTCGGCGACCGTCGGATTGAACGCCCGCACGCGCATTTGCCCCGGCTCGCGGCGGCGCGCAATGTTCCAGTGCGAGAGCACCGCACCGTAGAGATCGGGCAGCTCGCGGTCGTCCAGATCCTCGGGGTCGACCTGGCCAAAATATTCACGTGCAAAAACCTCGAGCAAGGCGCCTTGATCGGCGGCGAGCTTGCCACGCAACAGCGCGACGATCTGGTCCACGCGCTCCGAGCGCAGTTCGGTGTCGCCAGCTGGCATCGGCATGTCTGTCCCCCGGTTGTCGGTTTGCATCGCTTTGTCGCGATACATTGGCGTTGGTCTTTGCATCGTAATTTACTCTCGAACTCACGCGGGCCGGCGCAAGCCGCGGTCGCGCGCGAAGACGCGGCCCTCGCGACGGTGAATCGGCGTTTGCGGGAACGACTGCGGTCGGCACCGCGTCGCGCCACCACCGCCGGTCGATTCGCAGGAAGACCGCCGCCTGCTTCGAGCCTATTTCACCCTGACTGATTTGGGCTTGCGAAAACTCCACCACGGCAGCACGCGGCGCAACGACAGTACCTCGCCACAGTCCCGCGCTTCGTAGCCAGGAAACGCGTTCAATTGATCGCGCCATTCGGCGCTGCGCAGCAGGCCGAGCAAGGTCTGCACCTGCGGCTGCGCGAGCGCGTGCTGGAGCGTGACGAGGAAGTAGTGCTCCTGCACCAGCGGCACAAAGTCCATGCCGCGTGCGCGCGCCGCCGCTTCGATGCCGAGCGCGGCATCGGCGCTGCCGCTTGCGACGGCCTCGGCCGCCGATCGGTGCGAAGGCTCGGTGCGATCGAAACCGGCGATGTACTGCGGATTGATCTTCTGCGCGGCGAGCAACTCGTCGAGAACGACGCGCGTGCCGGTACCGCGCGCGCGATTTGCAAAGCGAATGCCGTAGCGGCACAGATCGGCGAGCATCGTGATCGCGAGCGGGTTGCCCGGCGCGACGATCAGCCCCTGCGTGCGCCGCGCGAAGCTGACGAGCTTGTGGCGCCCCGGCTTGAGCATCGGCCGATAGACGCGCGCCGTCGGCGAGCGCAGCGGGGACTCGACGAGCGCGTGAAAGCCCGCCATCAGGCAGCGCCCGTCGTTGAGCGCGGCAAGCGCATCGACGCTGCCCGAAAAGCCGATGTCCAGATGCAAGTGGTGGCGCTGCTGCGCGAGCGTGCGCAGCAGCGGCAGCGCGTCGTCGTGGCTGGCGACGATCGGGATCACGCCCGCGCTGTCGTCGAAGGCGATCGCAAACGCCAGCTCGAGCTCGCTGCGAAGGGCCTCGATCTGCGGCGCAAGTCGCGCCTGCGCTCGGCGCTCGGCCCACAGCAGCTTCTCGCCGAATGACGACAGCACCGCGGGCCGGCCCTTGTTCCAGACGACGAGCGTCTGCCCAAGCTCCTGCTCCCAGCGCTTGAGCTCGCCCCAGACATGGCGATACGACAGATCGAGCCCGCGCGCCGCAGCGTTGATCGAGCCGCTGTCATGCACCGCCGAGAGAAGCGCGAGCAGCGGATGGTGCAGCTCACGCTGCTGCGGCTCGCGGCCCACGAGGCTGTAGGTCAGGTTGACTCTATGCATGGCAGTTCATATAGGCGGATGGCGGCGTGCCGCTGAGAATGGGGCAAGCATGAGCCTAACCTGATGAGCGCCTTCGCCGAGAGCTTCCATACCGCCGCCCAACTGATCCTGCAAGCTGACTCGGTCCTGGTCCACACCGTCGCGCTGTCTCTTACCGTGAGCGGCAGCGCGACGCTGATCGCCTCCGCCCTGGGTCTCGCGTTCGGCGCCTGGATGGCGGTCGCGCATTTCCCGGGGCATCGGCAACTGACGCTGTTCGTCAACACGATGCTCGCGCTGCCGGCGGTCGTCGTCGGTCTCGTTGTCTATCTGCTGCTGTCGCGCAGCGGGCCGCTCGGCGCGTGGGGCATCCTCTTCACGCCGACGGCGATGGTGATCGCGCAGA
>JBDTSN010000031.1:0-9990 GCA_039931145.1 Burkholderiales bacterium
ACCGCCACCGCCGAGGTGTCCGACCCGCCGCGCCCGAGCGTCGTGATGTTGCCCTGTGCGTCCACACCCTGAAAGCCGGTGATGATGACGACCTTGCCGTTGTCCAGAGCGGTTTTCACCTTCGAGCCGTCAATGCTCTCGATGCGCGCCTTGGTGTAGGCAACGTCGGTGCGAATCGGCACCTGCCACCCGGTGAAGCTGACCGCTGCCACGCCCTCGGCCTGCAGCGCGAGCGCGAGCAGGCCGACCGAGACCTGCTCGCCGGCGGCGGCGATCATGTCGCGTTCGCGCTCGGTCTCGGGGGTGCTGGGTGTTGGCGCCAGTTCCTTTGCCAGACCGAGAAGGCGGTTCGTCTCGCCGCTCATTGCCGACGGCACGACGATCATCTGATTCCCGGCGCCGGACCACTTCGCGACCCGCTTCGCGACGTTGCGGATGCGCTCGGCCGAGCCCATCGACGTGCCGCCGTACTTGTGAACGATAAGTGCCATGTGAGGTGTGAGATGCGATGGCCGCGGGCGGTTGGCCACCACGCGAGAAGGCGGTATTTTACCTGCTGCGGTGCAGCAAATTTGGTCTTGCGATTGGCTTGATGCGCACCCTTGATCAGTCCGGGTCAGCGATCCACGCAAGGCTCAACTGCGCCTCTCCCGCTGCCGCGACCGCGCGCGCATCGATTCCGAGGCCGGGCACAAAGATCAAGCTGTCACCGCAGTAGAACAAGGGCCCCTGCCGTTCCCAGGCCGGCACGCCGTGCGATTGATACTGCTTTTTCAGGCTGCGCGACGGACGATTCGGCGCGGGCTGGAACTGCTCGCCGCCAAGCCGTTCAACAAGCCGCAGTTGCGCCAGCGCGGCCAGCGCAACACCGCCGTGCGTGACGCGGGTCGCTCGCAGTACGCCGCCCCAGCCTGCGAGCGCATAGTTGCCGGCGTGGATCACGGCAAGCGTCGTCACCCGAGGCTTCTGTGCGCTGTCGCGTGTCGCGTCGGGGGCGATCTTGCCGCAGACGAGCCGGCCGCGATATCTGCGCAACTCGAAGCGGCCGAGTGGCCAGCGCCCCGGCGCATTTGACGCGGGCAATTCATCCAGCAGGCGCTGCACCTCGGCCGAAGTGGCGGCCTTGCCGGTCTGAGATTTCAACCAGGCGCGCAGGGCGTTGCTGCATCGTGCAGGCGGCAGCGCCTTCCACGCATTCACGTCCAGCCCTCGCCGATCTGCGATGTCGACGATATCGATTGCTGCGAGCGCATCTGCGCAGGCGCGCGCTTCCTGCGCCCACGTAGCGCTCGCTGCAAGCGCTGCCTGCGCGTCGGGAAAGGCGGCGGCCAGTGCAGGCCAGACCTGCAGGCGCAAGCGGTTGCGCGCATAGCGAGGGTCGGTGTTGCTGTCGTCTTCAATATGCGAGATACGGTGCCTGCGCGCATAGGCGCCAATCTGCGCTGGATCGACGCCAAGCCACGGCCGAAGCCAGCTGATGCCATCGCGCTCGGCGACCTGCGGCATCGCTGCCAGGCCGGCAACGCCCGCGCCGCGCAAGGCTTGCAGCAGCAGTGTCTCGGCCTGATCGAGCCGATGGTGCGCGAGCAGCACGGCCGCGGCGCCGTGCGCGCCGGCCATCTCGTGCAGCGCCAAGTAGCGTTCACGGCGCGCCCAGGCCTCGACGCTCTCACCGCGAGCGGGCTTGCCATCAAGGCGACGATGATCGAACACGACCCGTCGTCCGCGCGCGGCCCAGCGCCGGCATTGCCGCTCGCAGTGGGAAAGCCACGCATTGGCATCGCTGCTCAGGCCGTGGTGCACATGCAGCGCCGCGACGCTGATGTCGAGCGCCGCAGCGGCGGCGAGCGTGGCATGCAGCAACGCACTTGAATCACGCCCGCCGCTGTAGGCGACCGCAATGCAAGGCGGCGTCAAGCTCAGAGCCTGTGAATGAATCCGGCGCGCCCGAGCGGGTGCTCCAGAGGATCCCTATCGAGGCGCAGAGCGCAGCCGTAGCTCGCGCTACGGCGAGCATTTGCAACGAAGAGTGGCGCCGTCTGGGGCGACCGAGCGGGTGTGTCGGATTTGTTCACAGGCTCAACGTTCCTTCGTATCGCTGAAGCGGCCGTAGGATTGGATGCGCTCGTAACGCCGCTTGAGCAACTGCTTCACGTCCAGGTCGTTGACTTGGCGCAGTGCGTCGTTCAACGCACGCTTGAGGTAGACCGCCATCTGCTTCGGGTCGCGATGCGCGCCGCCGACGGGCTCGGTGACGATCTTGTCGATGACGCCGAGCGCCTTCAGGCGGTGCGCGGTGATGCCGAGCGCCTCGGCAGCGTCCGACGCGCGCTCCGACGACTTCCACAGGATCGATGCGCAACCCTCGGGCGAGATCACCGAATAGATCGAGTGCTGGAGCATCAGCACCTGGTCGCCGACACTGAGCGCAAGCGCGCCGCCCGAACCGCCCTCGCCGATGATGGTGACGATGATCGGCACTTCGAGTTGCGCCATCTCGAAGATGTTGCGCCCGATCGCCTCCGACTGGTTGCGCTCCTCGGCGCCGATGCCGGGATAGGCGCCGGGCGTATCGACAAAGGTGAACACCGGCAAGCCGAACTTTTCGGCGAGCTTCATCAGGCGCAGCGCCTTGCGGTAGCCCTCGGGTCGCGACATACCGAAGTTGCGTAAGCCGCGCTCCTTCGTATCGCGCCCTTTCTGGTGGCCGATCACCATGCAGGCCTGGCCGTTGAACCGCGCCAGGCCGCCGACGATCGATTGGTCGTCAGCGTAGTGGCGGTCGCCGTGCAGTTCCTGAAACTCGGTGAAGATCTCGCCGACGTAGTCGAGCGTGTACGGGCGCTGCGCATGGCGCGCGATCAACGTCACCTGCCAGGGCGACAGGCTCGAGTAGATATCCTTTGTGAGTTGCAGGCTCTTCTTGCCGAGGCGGTCGATCTCTTCCGAGATATCGACCGCCGATTCGCTTTGCACGTAGCGCAACTCGTCGATCTTGCTCTCGAGATCGGCGATCGGTTGCTCGAATTCGAGGAAGTGCCTTTTGCTCATGGAGCTGTGTTTCTGAAGTCCCGCGGGTTGGGGAATACAAGCCTGCTTCGGTGCAACGGCGGCCCGTCAACGATGCGCGTTGAGCGTCATCAATAGGCCACCGGCAGGGGGTCGAGGCTGCGCCAAATGTACCATGTGGCCACCGAGCGAAAAGGCGCCCAGGCGTCGCCAACTTCGCGCACTTCGGCGCGTGAAACTGGCTCGCCGCTGAAGTAGTTCAGGCTGACGCCCTTGAGCAGACCGACGTCGTCGAGCGGCAGCACATTCGGGCGCATCAGGTGGAAGATGAGGAACATTTCCGCCGTCCAGCGCCCGATCCCGCGGATCGCGACCAATTCGTCGATGATGGCCTCGTCTTCCATCTCGCGCCACTCTTCGACATGCACCGCGCCCGATTCGAAGTGGCGCGCCAGATCGGTAAGGTACTCGACCTTGCGTGCAGAAAGGCCCGCGCTGCGCAGCCGCGGTGCATCGAGCGCGAGCACCGCCGAAGGCGCAAGCGCCGACGCGCCGCCGTCGACGATCGCCGTCAGGCGCTCCCAGACCGTCTGCGCCGCTTTCACCGAGATCTGCTGCCCGACGACCGATCTGGCGAGCGTCGTGAACGCGTCGCCGCGACTCTGCAGACGTCCTTCGGCCAGGCGCGCAATGAGCTTGCGCATCACACGGTCGCGCCTGGCGAGATGTTTGCAGGCATCGTCCCAGTAGTCGGGCGTGACGGTGCGGACCATGCTCAATGCGTGTCGCGCCGACGTCTTGAACGGTTCGCCATCTCAGCACCGCCCGGCCGCCCGAAGGTGCTGAAGCTCCCCTCGGGGGACGCGAACGCAGTGAGCTAGGGGCCGCTTCATTTCTGGCTCAGGATCTGACCCAGCGCGTGCCCTGCGCCGAATCCATGAGTTCGATGCCGAGTGCGGCGAGTTCGTCGCGGATCGCGTCGGCACGGACGAAGTTGCGCGTCTGCTTCGCCGCTGCGCGCTCCGCGATGCGCTGCGCGATCAGCGCTTCGTCCACCGCGACGCCACCTTGAAGATAGGCACGCGGCGACTGCGTCAGCAGACCGAGTGTTGCGGCCAAACCCTTGAGTAGCGCCGCTGTCGCTTGAGAGCGCGTGCGGTTGAGTTCGCCTGCGAGCTCGAAGAGGATCGCAACCGCTTCGGGCGTACCGAAATCCTCGTTCATCGCGGCGCGAAACGCCGCAGCTTGCGGCTGCGACCAGTCGGGCGCGGCGCTTGGCGCATCGACGCCATCGAGCGCGGTGTAGAGGCGACGCAACGCGTTGCGCGCGTCGTCGAGGTTGGCGTCGGAGAACGCGAGCGCGCTGCGATAGTGCGCGCGAAGAAAGAAGAAGCGCAAGGTCTCGCCATCGTAGCGCTGCAGCACGTCACGGATCGTGAAGAAGTTGCCGAGCGATTTGGACATCTTCTCATTGTCCAGATTGAGCAGCCCGTTGTGCATCCAGACATTCGCGAAGTGCCCGCTATCGCTCGCGCCAATGCTTTGCGCGATTTCGTTTTCGTGATGGGGAAAGATCAGATCCATCCCGCCGCCATGGATGTCGAAATGCTCGCCTAGCAACGCCTTGCACATGGCGGAGCATTCGATGTGCCAGCCGGGGCGCCCGCGACCGTAAGGACTCGCCCACTTCGCGTCTTCGGGTTCGCTGTCTTTCGCCGCCTTCCAGAGCACGAAGTCGAGCGGATCCTGTTTGCCTCCGTCGACGGCAACCCGCTCGCCGGCACGCAACTGGTCGAGCGACTTGCCCGACAGGCTTCCGTAAGAGGGGAACTTGCGCACCGCGAAATTCACATCGCCCTCTGCGGCGCGGTAGGCAAGCCCGCGCGCTTCAAGCCTGGCAATCAGCTCGAGCATGCCGCCGACGTGTTCGGTCGCGCGCGGCTCATGCGTCGGCGGCTCGATGCCGAGCGCCGCCATGTCTTCGTGCATCGCCTGCGTCATCTCGGCTGTCAACTGGCGAATCGGGATGCCGCGCTCGAGTGCGCGGCGGATGATCTTGTCGTCGACATCCGTGATGTTGCGCACGTAGGTCACACGGTATCCAAGCGTACGCAGCCAGCGCGCAATGACGTCGAAGGCGATCAGGAAGCGCGCGTGGCCGACGTGGCAGTGGTCATAGATCGTGATGCCGCAGACATACATGCGGACATGGTTCGGCTCAATCGGCGCGAACGGCTCGACGGTGCGCGTCAGTGTGTTGTGGATCCGCAGACTCATGTAGGGAAAACTGATGCGGGCGCGGCCTGAAGACCACGATCGGCAAAGAACAAAAACAACGCCAAGCACGGTGGCAGGCACCCGACCAGTCCGGAGCCGCAAGGCCACTGAATCGTGCCGCGGCAAAGGGCTGAACTAGAATCGAATCAGTATAGCGGCGCCCCTCGCGACGCGCCCCGCAACAACTCCCAAGCGGCTGCATTGCGGCCCTGCCGATAACCCCATGCTGTCGTTTCGTTCGCCCGCTGCGCTTGTGCTGGCCGTGCTGCTCGTCACTGCGTTTGGTGCCGCGCGTGCCGACGAGGCGTCCGAGGTCAAGCAACTGTTGCGCGCCGGGCAGACGACCGAAGCCAGCGTCAAGCTCGATCAGTTCCTGGTGCTAAAGCCCAAGGATCCGCAGCTGCGCTTTTTGAAGGGGGTCATGCTCACCGAGAGTGGTCAGACGGCGGAAGCGATCGACGTTTTCATCTCACTCACGGCCGACTACCCCGAACTCGCCGAGCCCTACAACAACCTCGCCGTGATCTACGCCGGGCAGGGCCGCTACGACAAGGCGCGCGTCGTGCTTGAGGCTGCCATCCGCGGCAATCCTGGCTATGCGACGGCCTACGAAAATCTCGGCGACGTATACGCCCGGCTCGCGGCACAGGCTTATGCTCGCGCCCAGCAGCTCGATGCCGGCAATAAGGCGCTCACGCCGAAAATCGCGCAGCTGCACGGGCTCTTCACACTCAAACCCGTCGCCGCGCGAAGCGCCGCCAGCGCCGCGTCGGAAGCCGACAAGAAGAGCTCGCCTTGAGGGCCGCCGCGTTCCTCATCTTCCACGATACTTTGCGCATCTTCGCTAGATCCTCGTTTCATCCAAAGGAGCTCTACCGCATGTTTTCCAAGCTGCTCTCGCTGCGTGCTACTCACGCCCTCGCCGCCCTCGCGCTCTGCCTCGGCATGAGCGCTCCCGCCTTCGCGCAGAAGGTCAAACTCGTGACGACGATGGGCGACATCGTCATCGAGCTCGATGCAGCGAAGGCGCCGAAGTCAGTCGACAACTTCCTGCAATACGTCAAGTCGGGCCACTACGACGGCACGATCTTTCACCGGGTGATCGGCAACTTCATGATCCAGGGCGGCGGCATGACGGCCGACATGGCACAAAAGCCGACGCGGCCGCCGATCCCGCTCGAAAGCCGCAATGGCCTGAACAATGTGCGCGGAACAGTCGCCATGGCGCGCACGAATGATCCGAACTCGGCCAGCTCGCAGTTCTTCATCAACGTCAAGGACAACGACTTCCTCGATGCCGCGAAGTCACGCGACGGTAACGGTTATGCCGTCTTCGGCAAGGTCATCTCGGGGATGGACGTGGTCGACAAGATCAAGGCCGTGCCGACCGGCCCAGGCGACGTGCCGCTGCAACCCGTCATCATCAAATCAGCCAGCGTGGAGAAGTAAGCCATGAGCACACTCGTCGACCTCGAAACCAGCCAGGGCACGATCCGCGTCGAACTCGACGCCGCAAACGCGCCCAAATCCGCCGCCAACTTCGCCGACTACGTTCGTGGTGGGCACTATGACGGCACCGTCTTTCACCGTGTCATCAAGGGTTTCATGGTCCAGGGCGGCGGTTTTGCCCCCGGAATGAAGCAAAAGGGCGTCGGCGCGCCCATCGCCAACGAGGCGAACAACGGCCTGAAGAACCGCCACTACACGCTCGCGATGGCGCGCACCTCGGACCCGCATTCCGCGACTGCGCAGTTCTTCATCAATACCGCCGACAACGCCTTCCTCGATCACAAGGCCGAGAACGCGCAGGGCTGGGGCTACGCAGTGTTCGGTAAGGTCATCTCGGGCGCCGAGATCGTCGATGCGATCGAAGGTGTGCGCACTGGCAGCAGCGGCGGTCATGGCGACGTGCCCGTCGAGGACGTCGTCATCGTTTCGGCGAAGATCGTCTCCGACGCGTGACAGCCGCAGCTGTGAGCGCGCTGCCGACAGCTCACGAGTTGCCGGCAGCTGAAGATTGGTCGGCGATCGACTTCATCTCCGACATCCATCTTGCGGCCGACATGCCGCGCACATTCGACGCGTGGGCTGCCTATCTGCTCGGCACGACGGCCGATGCGGTCTTCATCCTCGGCGATCTGTTCGATGTCTGGGTCGGTGACGATTCGCGCCTCGAAGGCTTCGAAGCGCAATGCACCGCCGTGTTGAAGCAGGCGGCGCGGCGATGCAGCGTCGGCTTCATGGTCGGCAATCGCGACTTCCTGCTCGGCGACGCAATGCTCGCGGATTGCGGCCTGATCGCCTTACCGGATCCGACACTGCTGCAAGCCTTCGATCAACGCGTGCTGCTCACACACGGCGACGCCCTGTGCCTGGACGACACCGAGTACCAGCGCTTCCGTGCCATGGTGAGAAACCCGCAGTGGCAGGTGACGGCGCTCGCCTTGCCGCTCGCCGAGCGGCGCCGGCTCGCGGCACAGATGCGCCACGTCAGCGAACAGCGCAATGCAGATGGCATGTTGCCGCCCGAGGCTGCGGACATCGACAGCGGCGCTGCGGTCGCCTGGCTGCGCGAAGCGAACTCGCAATTGCTGGTGCACGGCCACACGCATCGGCCTGGCAGCGCGCCGCTGGCGGCCGGGATCATGCGCCACGTGCTGACCGATTGGGATCTCGACCACACGGTCCGCGGAGCGCGCGCCGAAGTCCTTCGGCTCACGCGCGACGGCTTCGCGCGGCTCGGTCCGGCTCAGGCGATGCGAGCTTCGCCGGCGCCGTGATCGCGCGCTGGATGCAGGCGCTGCGCGAGCGCCGCGACGCGCGCATCCTTGTGCAGCGCGCGATTCCGGATGACCTGTGGCGCCTGACGCTGGCGCGGTTCCCGTTCCTCAGACAGCGCTCCGATGCCGACCTGCGCACGCTTCGCGACATGGCGACTCTCTTCCTCGCGCGCAAGGAGTTCAGCGGAGGGCGCGAGTTGCAGGTCAGCGACGAGATGGCGGTGGCCGTTGCGGCGCAGGCCTGTCTACCGGTGCTCAAGCTCGGGCTCGATTGGTACGACAGCTTTGTCGGCATCGTCATTCACCCCGACCTCGTGACGGTGCGCCGCGAGCACATCGACGAGGTGGGCGTCGTCCACGAGTACGACGAGTCGCTCGCCGGCGAGGCGATGGAGGGCGGCCCGGTCATGCTGTCGTGGCGCGACGTCGCCGATGCCGGCGACTCGGCCGAGTGGGGCTACAACGTCGTCATTCACGAGTTCGCTCACGTGATCGACATGCGTGACGGCGTCGCCGATGGCGTGCCGCCGCTGCCGACTCGCGCGGCGCGTGAGCAGTGGCTCGCCGTGCTCGAGGCGCACTATGAGGCCCTTTGCATCGAAGTCGATCGCGGCATCGAGCCGTTGCTCGACACCTACGCGACCGAGTCGCTCGAAGAATTCTTTGCCGTCGCGAGCGAGACCTTCTTCGTCGCGCCAATCGAATTGCGCGCCGAGCATCCGGCGCTCTATGCGCAACTTGCAGGCTTCTATCAGCAGGATCCCGCAGCCAACATGAACGGCCGCTGAGGGCGAAGTGAAACGGGGGCCCTCAGGCGCCCGTCAGATCGCAGCTGCGGGCTGCGCGTCAGCTCGTCGTCGCGGGCTCCGCCTTCGACCTGTCGCTCTTGCGCAGCGGCTGGATGTCGAGCTTCACCGCACCCTGCGCGTCGACATCGATCGTCAACCGCCCGCCATCGACGAGCCGGCCGAAGAGCAATTCGTCGGCCACCGCGCGGCGGATCGTGTCCTGGATCAGGCGCTGCATCGGCCGCGCACCCATCAGCGGATCGAAACCCTTCTTTGCGAGGTACGCGCGCAACTCGTCGGTGAACGTCACGTCGACCTTCTTCTCGGCGAGCTGGCTCTCCAGCTGGAGCAGGAACTTGTCGACGACGCGCAGGATGATTTCCTCGTCAAGCGACTTGAAGCTCACGATCGCGTCGAGCCGGTTGCGGAACTCGGGCGTGAAGAGGCGCTTCACGTCGGCCATCTCGTCACCCGCCTCGCGCGAGTTCGTGAAGCCGATCGTCGCCTTGTTCATCGTCTCGGCGCCGGCGTTCGTCGTCATCACGATGATGATGTTGCGAAAGTCCGCCTTGCGGCCGTTGTTGTCGGTCAGCGTGCCGTGGTCCATCACCTGCAACAGCACGTTAAAGACGTCGGGGTGCGCTTTCTCGATTTCGTCGAGCAGCAGCACGGCGTGCGGCTTCTTGCTGATCGCTTCGGTCAACAGGCCACCCTGGTCGAAGCCCACATAGCCGGGCGGCGCGCCGATCAGGCGGCTCACCGCATGGCGCTCCATGTACTCGCTCATGTCGAAGCGGATCAGCTCGATGCCGAGGATGTAGGCGAGCTGCTTGGCCACTTCCGTCTTGCCGACGCCGGTGGGGCCGCTGAACAGGAAAGCGCCGATCGGCTTGTCGTTCTTGCCCAGGCCCGAACGTGCCATCTTGATCGACGCGGCCAGCGCATCGACGGCTGGATCCTGGCCGAACACGACGCTCTTCAGGTCACGCTCCAGGCTCCTGAGCTTGCCGCGGTCATCGCTCGACACCGAAGCTGGCGGAATGCGCGCGATTTTCGCGACGATATCTTCCACTTCGGTACGGGTGATGGTCTTCTTCTGCTTGCTCTTGGGCAGGATGCGTTGCGCGGCGCCGGCC
>JBDTSN010000032.1:0-9865 GCA_039931145.1 Burkholderiales bacterium
TTCCCATGACCTCCGCAACAATCAAATTATTCCTTCCTTACGGAGACGCAAAGCGACTGCGCGTTGGCGAGGCGTCTGGAGGTGTACCTCTCACGCCTCCGACAGGTGCTGCCGGTTCTTGGTTCGGATCTCTTGACGCTTAAAGAGATTGAGGGGGATAGCCCAGTGCGACGCTTTCGCCAAGCATTCAAGCGGATGCGCGCAATTCTGATCAGCCTCGTGTGCGTGACCGCCCTTGTCGCCCACGCCACCGAGTTGCGCATCGCGAGCGGCTTCGATCCGCAGACGATGGACCCGCATGCGCTTGCGCTGCTCTACCAGAGCCGCATCTACACGCAGGTCTACGACGCGCTCGTCAATCGCGACGAGAAGTTCGCGCTCGAACCCTCGCTTGCCGTTTCTTGGCAGGCGCTTACGCCGACGACCTGGCGCTTCAAGCTGCGCCAGGGCGTGACCTTCCACGACGGCACGCCGTTCAGCGCCGACGACGTGGTGTTCTCGATCGCGCGCGCACTTGGGGCCACATCGCAGCGTGCCTTTCAACTGAAGGGCGTGACTGGGGCGAAGAAGATCGACGACCTGACGATCGACGTTCAACTCGCCGCACCCGACGCCGTGCTGCCCGAGAAGTTCGTCGGCCTGGCGATGATGAGCAAGGCATGGTGCGTGAAAAACGGCGTGGAGCGCACGCAGGACTTCAACGGCAAGCAAGAGACGTTTGCGATGCGTAACGCGAATGGCACCGGGCCGTTCCGGCTCGAGCGCTATGAGCCGGACGTGAAGACCGTGCTCAAGGCGTATCCAGATTGGTGGGGACGCAAGCTACCGGATGCGGCGAGCCGCGACGGCAATCTCGACGAGGTGAGCTTCGTCTCGATCCGACAGGACGCGACGCGGCTTGCCGCGCTCGCCTCGGGCGAGATCGACCTCGTGCTCGACCCGCCGTTCCAGGACGTCGAGCGGCTCAAGCGCGACAAGCAATTCACTTTGCTGCAGATCGCGGACCTGGGCCAGCAGTACTTCACCTTCGACCAGTGGCACGATGAGCTGGAAGGCAGCGACGTGAAAGGCCGCAACCCATTCAAGGACCTGCGCGTAAGGCGCGCCGTCTATCAGGCGCTCAACATCGACCTCATCGTGCAGAAGGTGCTGCGCGGGCAGGGCACGCCGACCGGCGCGTTCCTTTCGCCGCGTGTCGATGGCAGCCTGGCCGAGCTCGACAAGCGGCTGCCCTACGATCCGGCGCAGGCCAAGGCGCTGCTTGCCGAGGCCGGCTATCCGAACGGGTTCTCGGTCACGCTCGATTGCGTCAACATCGCCTACCGCGAGAACGTCTGCCAAGCGGCGGCGGCGATGCTGACGCAGGTTGGCATCCGCACGACGCTGCGCTCGTCGCCGACGAATCAGTTCTTCCCGCGCTTGAGTCAGGGCACCTCGGCCTTCATCGAGTTTGGCTGGACGCCGACGACCGATGCGTGGGCGACGATCAATGCGCTCTTTCACACCTGGAGCAAGGACGGCTTCGGCACCTTCAACGCGGGGCGCTATTCGAACCCGGCGCTCGATGCGTTGATCGATAACATACGCGTCGAACCCGACCTGGCGCGCAGGCGCGCGACGGTCGGTACGGCGCTGCGCATGATCGCCGACGACTTGCCCTACGTGCCGCTCTACCGCCGCACTCTCAGCTGGGCGATGGCCAAGAAGGTGCACGCAGTGCAATGGCCGAGCGACATCGTCGAGCTGCGCTGGGTGAAGATGCGCTAGTCTCGCTGCCGATCAAGACGGAGCCTGCATGAGCATTTCACGTTTTTCGTTTCCTACCAAGATTCACTTCGGCGCCGGCGCGCGCAAGCTCGTCGCCGCGCACCTGATCGAGGCCGGCTGCAAGCGGCCGCTTGTCGTCACCGATCGCGCACTCGCCGCGCTGCCGGTGCTCGCGGAGTTCCGCGGCCATCTGACCGGGCTCGACGTTGGCGTTTTCGATGGCGTGTTCGGCAACCCGACGTGCAGCCAGGTCATGGTGGGCGCCGCGGCATTCAAGGCGCATCGTGCGGACAGCATCATCGGCTTCGGCGGCGGGGCGGCGCTCGATGTCGCGAAGGTTGTCGGCGTGATGGCGGTGCACGAAGGCGATGTGCTCGAGTACGTCTGGGATCACCCGCAGGTGCGCCCCATCGTCAACGAGTTGCCGTACTTCGTCGCGTTGCCGACGACCTCGGGCACCGGCTCGGAAGTCGGACGCTCGAGCGTCGTCTCGGAAGACGATTCGCATGTCAAGCGCGTCGTCTTCTCACCGACGCTGCTGGCGCGCGCGGTGTTTGCCGATCCCGAGCTGACGTTAGGCCTGCCCCCGCCCATCACCGCCGCGACTGGCATGGACGCGTTGACGCACAACGTCGAGAGCTACCTGTCGCCGGCGTACCACCCGCTGTGCGACGGCATCGCGCTCGAAGGCACGCGTATCGCAGCGCGCGCGCTCGCGACGGCGGTTTCCGAGCCCGGCAACCTGGCGGCACGCAGCGACATGATGATGGCGTCGATGATGGGCGCAATCGCTTTCCAGAAGGACCTCGGCGCGGTGCACTCGTGCGCGCATGCGCTCGGCGCCGCGTGCGACATGCACCACGGCCTCGCCAATGCGCTGATGATCGACACCGTGCTTGAATGGAATGCCGAGGCGGTTCCGGCAAAGTTCGACGAGCTCGCACATGTCTGTGGCCTTGCGGGCGGCGGCGCGGCCTTTGTGCCGTGGTTGCGCGAGTTGAAGACGCGCATCGGCATCGTCGGCGGCCTTGCGCAGCGGGGCGTGACTGCGGCGCACCTGCCACGCCTCGTCGAACTCGCGACGGCCGACATCTGCCATCAGACCAACCCCCGGCCGTGCACCGCGGCCGATTTCGAGCGGCTGTTTCGCGCCGCGATGTAGAGATGACGACCGAACTCGTGACGATCAGCCCAATCGACGGCAGTAAGCTCCTGCGCCGCCACTTTCTCGACGCGGCGGAGATGCAGATGGCGCTCGACGCAGCACGCGCCGCGCAAGCCGCATGGCGTGCCGTACCCGTTGCCGAGCGCGGCCAGATTCTGGAACGTGGCGTCGATGCCTTCGTCGCGATGAAGGATCGCATCGCGAAGGAGATCACGCTGCAGATGGGCCGCCCGATCCGCTACACGCCGGGCGAGGTCGATGGCTTCGCGGCGCGCGCCCGGCACATGATCCGGATCGCCGAGGACGCGCTCGCCGACCTGACCCCGGCGCCGATGGTCGGCTTCACGCGCTTCATCCGGCGCGAGCCACTCGGTGTCGTGCTCGTCGTCGCACCCTGGAACTACCCGCTGCTGACGGCGGTGAACGCGATCGTGCCGGCGCTGATGGCGGGCAACGCGGTGATCCTCAAACCGTCGGCGCAGACGCCGATGGCGGGCGAGCGCATCGCCGAGGCGTTGAACAGCGCCGGGCTGCCTGCCGGCCTGCTGCAATGCGTGCACACGGATCACGAAGGCACGCAGGCGCTCGTCGCATCGCCGCTCGTCGATGGCGTGTGCTTCACCGGTTCGGTCGCCGGCGGCTCCGCCGTCGAGCTTGCGGCGGCGGGCCGCTTCATTCACGTCGGACTCGAGCTCGGCGGCAACGACCCAGCCTATGTGCGCGCCGACGCGAAGCTCGACGCCGCGGTCGAGACGCTCGTCGATGGCGCGTTCTTCAACTCGGGGCAAAGTTGCTGCGGCATCCAGCGCATCTACGTCGAACGCTCGCTGTATCCCGAATTCGTCGACAAGGCGGTTGCCCTGACGCGCCAGTATGTGCTCGGCAACCCGCTCGACGCGGCCACGACGCTTGGCCCGGTGGTGCGCGTTGCGGCGGCCGACGCGGTGCGGGCGACGATCGCCGACGCGGTCGAGAAGGGTGCGCGGGCACTGATCGACGCGGGCAAGTTTGCGCTCGACCAGCCGGGCAGCGCCTACGTTGCGCCCCAGGTGCTGATCAACGTGAATCACGACATGCAGTTGATGGCCGACGAATGCTTCGGCCCAGTGGTTGGCATCATGCCGGTCGAGTCCGACGACGAGGCGGTGGCGCTGATGAACGACAGCCCGTACGGCCTGACCGCGTGCATCTTCACGCAGGATGAAGCCGCCGCACTCGCGATTGGCGACCGGTTGCAAACGGGGACCGTCTTCATGAACCGCTGCGACTATCTCGACCCGGCGCTCGCCTGGACCGGTGTGAAGAACACCGGACGCGGTGCGACGCTCTCCGTCGTCGGCTACGAGCACCTGACGCGGCCGAAGTCGTTTCACCTGAAGACGCTTTGATCCGCGACGCTTGAAGCTCGTCGTCTTCGATCTCGATCACACGCTGCTCAGCGGCGACAGCGATGCGCTGTGGTACGACTTTCTGCTCGCGCGCGGCGGGCTCGACCGTGCGGCGTTCGAGGTGCGTAACGCTGAAGTGGAGCGCGGCTATCGCGATGGCAGCATCACGCCGAAGATGTTCTGCGATTTCTATCTCTCGACCCTTGCGGGCCGATCGCGCGAACAGCTCGATCCGCTGCGCGACGCCTTCGTGTGCGAATGCATCGTGCCGCGCATCGCACCCGCAGCGCGCGCGCTCGTCGGCGCGCACCGTTCGGCGAATGATCTGCTCGTTCTGAGCACGGCGACGAACCGCTACCTGACTGAGCTCACCGCCGCGATCTTCGGCTTCGAGCACGTGATCGCGACCGAGCCCGAAGAAGTCGAAGGTGCATTCACGGGACGGTTCGTCGGCACGCTCAACATGCGCGAGGGCAAGGTGCAGCGCCTGCACGAGTGGCTCGCCGCGATGGCGTTGCCCGCAGAACTGATTCGAAGCGCGCGCTTCTACAGCGATTCGATCAACGATCTGCCCCTGCTGCAATCGGTCGGCGAGCCGGTGGCAGTCGATCCGGACGAACGCTTGCTCGCGCACGCGAAGGTGCAAGGCTGGCGCGTGCTGCGCCTTGAACGATAGTGTTGATGCGTCGCCGGATTTAGACTCACGCGCAACTTATCCCATGACCTCCGAGGAAATCCATCATGCGCGTCGGCGTCCCCAGTGAAATCAAGGTTCAGGAGCATCGCGTTGGCCTGACGCCGATGGCGGTGCGCGAGTATGCGAATGCCGGCCACGAGGTGTTGGTGCAGTCGGGCGCGGGCGCCGGCATCGGCGCCGATGCCGCCGCCTACGCCGCGGCCGGCGCGCGCATCGTCAAGAGCGCCGCCGAGGTGTTCGCCGCGGCGGACTTGATTGTCAAGGTCAAGGAGCCGCAGGCGGTGGAGTGGAAGATGCTGCGGCCGGGGCAATTGCTGTTCACCTATCTGCATCTGGCACCGGACCCGGAGCAGACGCGCGCGCTGATCGACTCCGGCTGCATCGCGATCGCCTACGAAACCGTGACCGATGCGCACGGCGGATTGCCGCTGCTCGCGCCGATGAGCGAAGTCGCCGGCCGGCTCGCGATCGAGGCTGCCGCATTTTCGCTGCGCAAACCGGCTGGCGGCATGGGTCTGTTGCTCGGCGGCGTGCCCGGTGTGCACCCGGCGCGCGTGGTCGTGATCGGTGGTGGCGTCGTCGGCCTGCACGCGGCGCGCATGGCGGCCGGGCTCGGCGCCGAAGTCAGCGTTCTGGATCGCTCGGTGCCGCGCCTGCGCCAACTCGACGAGTTGTTCGAGGGCCGCGTGCGCACCTGCTACGCGGATGCGGCGACTGTCGACAGCGAGGTGTTCGCCGCCGACGTCGTCATCGGCGCGGTGCTGATCCCGGGCGCGAATGCGCCGAAGGTCGTGACGCGCAAGATGCTCGCGCATATGCGTCCGAAGAGCGTGCTGGTCGATGTCGCGATTGACCAGGGCGGCTGCTTCGAGACCTCGCGACCGACGACGCATGACGCACCGACTTTCGTGGTCGACGGCATCATCCACTACTGCGTCGCCAACATGCCGGGCGCGGTGCCGGCGACCGCAAGTCATGCCTTGAACCACGCCACACTGCCCTTCGGCCTCGCGCTCGCGGCGCAGGGCGTTGGCGCGCTTGCCGCGGATGAGCATCTGCGCCGCGGCCTCAACATCCACCGCGGCAGGGTGACCTGCGAGCCGGTCGCGCTTGCGCTCGGACTGCCGTTCGTCAGCGCCGAAGTCGCGCTCGGCCTGTAGCCGCGCAGGCGACCGCTTTCAACGCGCGCCCAGGCCCATCGCCCGGCTTGCGCCGAAGACCGGGCTGTTGGCGCTGCCCTCGGCCACCACGGCGCGGCTGCGGCCCTGGCGTTTGGCTTCGTAAAGCGCCTGATCGGCACGCCGCAGTGCATCAGCGATGTGTTCGCCTTGGCGCGACATCACGATGCCGAAGCTCAGGCTGAGCGGCTGTTGGCTGGCAACGGTGCGGCGCCCCTCGAGCTGCAGCGACAGACGGTCGACAACGGTGAGCGCTTCATCCAGATCAGTCTGCGGCAGCAGCATCGCGAACTCGTCGCCACCGATGCGGCCCGCCACATCGCGCGCGCGCAAGGTATCGCGCGTGCAGCGCGCGACCTCGCGCAGTGCCTCGTCGCCACCCGAGTGTCCGTGGGTGTCGTTGATGCGCTTGAAGTGATCGACGTCGAAGGTGACGACGGCTGCGGTTCCCGGTTCGCAAAGCGCGAGCGACTTCGTCGCCAGCTCGTAGAAGTGGCGACGGTTCGGCACTTCGGTCAGCATGTCGGTGTAGGCGAGCGTTCGCAGGCGGCGCTGCGATTCGGCGAGTTTCATCGTCGTGCGCTCGTGCGTCAGCAGCAGGCTCAGATAGACCATCGTCATCGCGAGCATGCCTGAGGTGAGCGCGGCGATCAGCGTGATGTCATCCAGCGCGAGCCAACTCGCACCGCTCATGCTGGCCTGCACGGCGCGCAGCGCATTCACGGCGGCAAGGGCGAACTGCACCGTGATCAACGCCTTGAGTGCCGAACTGCGGTGCGACGCGCGCATGCGCATCGTGATCCCCGCGCTGTAGAGGTACAAGAGGCAGGCGCCGCTGCCGAAGGCGACGATGCGCGCATCGACGTCGCCGCCAGCGGCCCAGACCACGGCCCACGGCATGTACGCGAAGGCGAGCAAGGCAACGTCGGCCGTCGGTGGCACAGGTAGCGTCTGGCGCGGATAAAAGCGCCGCAGTCCGATCAAGGTGACGATCGGCCACTGAATCAAAAGCAGGTTCGACAGCGGCAGAACCCCGGGGTGGGTGTCGCGAAACACCTGCAACGCGAGGCCCGCCGTGCCCAGCCACTGCGCCGCAGTCCACCACCAGAACCCCTTGTAGATGCGCTGCGTGGTGCCGAACAGTGTCATCAGCGCGCTCGACATGAACAACGTCACGAGGGTGGCGAGAATCAGCGTCGGCAGGTGCAATGTCATGTTTCGCTCCGCATCGCGCGATTGTCCGTCGTTGGTCGGCGGCCGTAGCCCCCTAAGTTGGAAGGGGTGAAACAATCCGTTTCGGGCAGTCGTGGGCACTGCAAGGGATGGAGCGGATCGTATGACGAAATCAAGGTGCAAGCAGTGCGCAAGCGTGTGGTTGCCCGCCTGCCTTGCAGCCTCCTTGTGGCTCGCACTGAATGGCTTCGCGCAGGCGGCGCCGGCCAGCCCTTTCCTGGAGGAACTGACCTGGGTCGAGCTGCGCGCGCGCATCGCCGGTGGCGCGACGACGGTTCTCGTTCCGATCGGCGGCACCGAGCAGAACGGCCCGCACATGGTGCTCGGCAAGCACAACGTGCGTGCGCATCTGCTTGCCGGGCGGATCGCCGAGCGGCTGGGCAATGCGATCGTCGCACCGGTCCTGGCCTATGTGCCGGAGGGCGCGATCACGCCGCCGCAGGCACACATGCGATACCCCGGCACGATCTCGATCGGCGACGCGACATTCGAGGCGGTGATCGAGTCGATTGCGCGCAGCCTGCGCCAGCATCGATTCCGGGAGATCGTTTTTCTCGGCGACCACGGCGGCTATCAGCAGAGCATGGAGCGCGTTGCGGCGCGCCTGAACCGCGAATGGGCGCGCCAGGGCGACCCGACGCGGGCGTTGGCGTTGCGCGCGTACTACGATGCCGGGCAGATCGACTATCCGGCAATGCTGAAGGCGCGTGGCTATGGCGCACAGGAGATCGGCGAGCACGCGGGGCTTGCGGATACGTCGCTCTCGCTCGCGCTCGACCCCGCGCTGGTGCGCGAAGACATGCTTGGGCGCGAGCTGCCGCCGGGCAGCGGTGTGCGCGGCGACCCGCGTCGCGCGACGGCGGCGCTCGGCGAGCCGGGGGTCGATCACATTGTCGACGCCTCGGTGAAGGCAATCCGCAAGGCCACCGCGACGCGCTGACCGGCGCCCGAACCTGGCCACGGCAGATCGCTGCCGGATGCGGCGGGCGTTGAATGACAATGCTGGTGGTGGCAGCAAATCGATGGCAAGGCATTTGATGAGAGGCGTGGGAGTGACAGCTGCGTTGTGGCAAGGCAAGGCGAGGCGTGTGGCGTTGGTCGCCGCGCTTGGCGTCACGCTGGTGGGCGCCGCATTGCAAGCGGCCGGCCCGGTGGCGGCCGCCCAGCACGCCGCGGTGGCCACCGTGCCCGGCATGCCGCCGGTGCTCGATCCGGGCAACCTCTACAGCGAAACCGGCGCCGACAAGCTCAGCCCGGCGGTGCGCGGCGATCTGGGGCGCATCTACGTGCCCAACCTGCGTGGCGGCGACGTCACCGTCATCGATCCGTCGAGCATGAAGGTTGTCGATCGTTTCAAGGTCGGCCGCAGCCCGCAGCACATCGTGCCGTCGTGGGACCTGCGCACGCTGTGGGTGACGAACAACTCCGAACGACACAACGAGGGAAGCCTGACGCCGATCGACCCGCGCACCGGCAAGCCGGGAGCTGCGGTCCAGGTTGATGACCCGTACAACATGTACGCCACGCCGGATGGCAAGTCGGCGATCATCGTTGCCGAGGCCCGGAAGCGGCTCGACTTTCTCGACCCGCACACGATGGCGCTGCAGTATTCGATCGAGGTGCCGGGCTGCCCGGGCATCAATCACGCCGACTTCTCGATCGACGGGCGCCTTGCGTATTTCACCTGCGAGTTCTCCGGCACGATCGCCAAGATCGATCTCGTGAATCGCGACGTAGTGGCCTACTTGCACCTTCAGTTGCCGCAGACGCGCCTGAAGGAGACGAAAGGCCCGCGCAATGTCGCCGGCGAGCCCTGGGCGCCGGGCGAGACCGAGTTGTGCACCGCGCGCAAGGCGATGCCGCAGGACATTCGCTTCTCGCCAGACGGCAAGCGCATGTTCGTCGCCGACATGCATGCCGACGGCGTGCACGTAATCGATGCCGACGCGTTCAAGGAGGTCGGCTTCATCACCACCGGTCTCGGCACGCACGGCCTGTACCCGAGCCGCGACGGCAAACGGCTCTATGTCGCGAACCGCGGTACACACGAGGTCCACGGCAGGAAGAAGGGCGACGGCGGGGTGACGGTGATCGACTTCGCGACCGAGAAGATCGTCGCGCGCTGGCCGGTGCCCGGCGGCGGCAGCCCGGACATGGGCAACGTGAGCGCCGACGGCAAGTACCTCTGGCTGTCGGGCCGCTTCGATGACGTCGTCTATCGCTTCGACACCACCACCGGCGAGGTGGTGAGGGTGAAGGTCGGCGCCGAACCGCATGGCCTGACGGTATGGCCGCAGCCGGGCCGATACTCGCTCGGTCACACCGGCAATCTGCGTTAGCCGTGGCGCGCCGTTCATGAAGCCGTTGCTCGACTCCTTCTGGCGCGCGGCGGCCTACTGCCTGCACCCGCGGGTGATCGCACTATCGCTACTGCCGC
>JBDTSN010000033.1:0-9731 GCA_039931145.1 Burkholderiales bacterium
TGTACATCGCCTTGTCGGCGTGACGCAGCAGTTCGTCGAGCGTCTCGCCGTCGTTTGGGTAGAGCGCAATGCCGATGCTGCACGTCACTGTGAAGCTCAGGCCGCCCTGCACGAAGGGGCGCGACATGGCCTCGATCACGCGCCGCGCGGTCGCTTCCGCGCCCGCGGCGTCGGCCTGGTGCATGACCATCACGAACTCGTCGCCGCCGAGGCGGGCGACGGTGTCGACCTGGCGCAGGCACGACTTGATGCGCTCGCTCACTTCGGTCAACACGCGGTCGCCGAACTGGTGGCCGAGCGAATCGTTGATGTGCTTGAAGCGGTCCAGGTCGAGGAACAGCACGGCGAACGGCGTGCCGTCGCGTTGCGCCATGGCGAGCGCGTGCTCGATGCGGTCGGCGAGCAGGCGCCGGTTCGGCAACCCGGTCAGCGGATCGGTGTGCGAAAGCTGCTCGATGCGTTGGTGCGCCTCGAGCCGCGCGGTGATGTCGCGAAACGAATAGACGCGCCCGATCGGCAGCCCGCGGCTCGTCTGCGGCAAGGTGACGCGCTCGATGATGCGGCCGGAACGCAGCTTGAAGACATCGCTCGTCTGCAGCGACGTCGCCTCCTCGATCGCTGCCAGCCGCTCGGTGTAGGCGGCAGGGTCGGCGACGTTGCGCTGCATCCAGTCGCGCAGCCCGGCGTCGTCGCAGCGCGCGAGCAATTCGGCGTCGAGCCCCCAGAGCGCGGCAAAGCGCTGGTTGCAGGCGACGACACAGCCGGCGAGATCGGTCACCAGGATGCCGTCTGCTGTCGATTCGAGTGTCGCGCGCAGCCCGGCAAGCGCGGATTCGCTTTCCTGCGCGACGCGCGCCTCGACGCTCCGGTCATGCAGCGCGACGACGTAGAAGCCGGCGCCGTCTTCTTGCGTAACGCGGGAGACGCTGCGTGTGACGGGCAGCACGCTGCCGTCGGCGCGTTGCACCAGGGTGTCCGAGTTGATGCGCTCCGACGCGCCAATCGCGACCTCGCTCCAGAAGCACAAGTCTTCGGGCGTCGCGCTCAGTTCGCTCATGCTGCGCCCGCGCAACGCATTCGCGGTCACTCCGAACAGACGCGCGGCGGCGGCATTGGCGACGCGCACACGCAGCGTGTCGGCATCGACCAGCCAGACCGCTTCGGGCAACGCCTCGATCAGTGAAGCGTTGCTGTCATCGTGCGTCGCAGGGCTTGAATTGCGCGCCGTGTGGCTTGCATCGCACGCGCGTACCGCATCGCGCTCGGGCGCGCCTTGCCTACGCGCCCTGCGTGTCACCCGACCGCCTCCACCTCGAGTTCGTGCGCCGGTTCGAAGAAGTAGGCCACGCGCGGCCGCGGGGCGAGGAACTCGAGCGCGTCGCGCGGCAACGCAAGCGGCTTCAGGCTGCGCCGGATGCCGATGTTCGGTTCGTGCTCCAGATCGATCAGCAACGCGTCGCCGGCCGCTATGCCCTGCTCGTGGACCAGTACGCGCGGCTTGAGCGGCCGGTTCGAGTTGACGGCGACGACGAGCGCGAAGCGGTCGTCCGTCAGTTGCACCGCCGAGCCCGGCGGATAGATGCCCATCATCTTGACGAAGGCGCCCATGATGGTGGCGTCGAACTTGGTCTTGCCCTGCGCAAACAGCAAAGAAAGCGCTTCGTGCGGCGTCAGCGCCCGCGACGGCACGTGCGGGTTGCACAGGTTGTCGTAGCGGTTCACGAGGGCGACGATGCGCGCCGCGACGCTCATGCGCTCGCTCGTCATGCGCAGCGGGAAGCCGCTCCCGTCGGCATGCTCGTGGTGCTGCTCGATCACCCACAGCGCGCCGTCGGCGAGCCCCATGCGGCGCGCGTGCGCCGCACCGTGCGCGACGTGCTCCTGGTAGTAAAGCGTCTCGGACTGCGTGAAGTGATCCTCACGATGGCGCAAGCGCTCGGGCAGGTCGAGCTTGCCAACGTCGTGCAGCATCGCGCCGACGCCCAGGTCGAGCATGTCCGACTCCGCAAGGCCGAAAGACTTGCCCAGCAGCAGCGCAATCACCGTCACGTTGATCGCGTGGGCCGAGGCCTTGTCGCCGGCGACCTCGGCGAGGAGCCGGATGCAGACCTCACCCGAGGCCAGCATCTTGTCCACCAGCGCGCGCGAAAGCGCCTCGGACTGTTCGCGCGCGAGCTTCGGTCTGGAAGTGACGAGGTCGGTCAGCGTCTTGTACGCGAGGTTCGCCTCGGCGAACTGGCGCTGGCAGTGCTGAAGCGCCTCGCGTTGTGCGGCCACGGCGTGGCGGCGCCGGAATTCCGCGTCGGCCGGAGCGGCACTTGCGGTACCTGCCGCACCCCCGGCACTTGCTGCACCTGTTGTACCGCCGGCTGCTGTTGTACTGCTGGCAATTGCACGACCCGAGGCTGTCGGGCTGCCGGCGATGGATGGCGTTGCGCCAGCCGCAGCGCGACTCTCAGGCGGTGGCGCGTTGCCTGCACACGGCGCCGCTTCGGACGAGTGAGACCGGGGTGAAACGCCCTCCGATGCAATGGCTCGATCGGCACCGGCACCGGCACCGGCACCGGTCTTTCCCGGAGCGCAGTGGGCGCCGGCGATGTCCAACGCGTCGGGGGCGGCGTCGAAATCGCTCTTCTCGGGGCTCCAGCGCACCGATTTCAGCCTGAGCGAGCGGATCGTCGCGATCTGCTGCGGCGAGCTGATCTTGAAGTTGCTGAGCGGAAACGGGTGCGCGAGCCACCCGCCCTTGAGGTGGATGAACATGCCGACGCGTAGCTCGTGGACGGCGGCGAAATGTTGCGAAGCGTTATCGCTCATCGTTCGGATTCGGTGGACAGCGCACCGCCCGGAGAGTGGGCGGCCTGTGCTGGTCATCGGCACGCGCAGCGCGCGACTTGAGCCGCACGCCCCGCGTTCGCGTGGCAGGGTGTCGGTTCACAGACTCTCAGCGGTCGATGCGGGTTGAAAGCACGATCGCCGAGGTTGTGCGCTCGACGCCATCGATTGCTCCGATGCGGTCGATCAGCGCGTCGAGCTCGCCGATCGACGCCGCGGCGACGATGGCGATCAGGTCGAACGGGCCGCTCACCGAATGCAGCACGCGCACCTCGGCAATCCTGCGCAGCGCCTGCTCGATCGCGCCGCTCTGGCGCGGCGCAAGCGTGATCAGCACATGCGCGCGCACGAGGCGGGCTTCGACCTCGTCGGCGACGACGACCGTGTAGCCGGCGACGACGCCGTGGCGTTCGAGCCGCTCGATGCGGCTTTGCACCGTCGTGCGCGAAAGCTGGAGCCGCCGCGCGAGCTCAGCAGTCGGCGTGCGCGCGTTCTCGCGCAGCAAGGCGAGCAGGGCGGTGTCGGTAGCGTCGAGCGCGATGGTCGTCATCTTGTGAGCTGTGCCCCTTCGATATGCCGAAGTATGCGCGCGATTACGCCGAAATGACCGCTGCGTTTTGCTGTCATGTCGGCCAGAATGGGGTCGCAATCTGAATCGAAAGGGGCAACATGAAAAACATCCTCATCATCGGCGCTGGCAAGATCGGCGCAGTGGTCGCCGACCTGCTCGGCCATGCACAGGCGGCCGGTGGCGGCGCGTACCGCGTCACGCTCGCAGACCGCTCGGCGGACTTGTTGGCTGACTGCGACTCTCGGCCGCGCGCTCGCGTATCGACGCTTGCGCTCGACGTGACCGATCGCGCCGCGCTGCGCGCCGCGCTCGCAGGCAAATTCGCCGTGCTGAGCGCCGCGCCCTATCACCTGACGGTCGCGGTGGCCGAAGCAGCGCGCGACGCCGGTGTGCACTATCTCGACCTGACCGAGGACGTCGCCAGCACGCGCCGCATCCGCGAGATCGCGGCCGGCGCATCCACCGCCTTCATTCCGCAATGCGGCCTGGCGCCGGGTTTCATCGCGATCGTCGCCGCCGACCTGGCGCACCGCTTCGACACCCTCGACAGCATGCGCCTGCGCGTTGGCGCGCTGCCCGCCTACCCGAGCAACGCGCTGAACTACAACCTGACGTGGAGCACCGACGGCGTCATCAACGAATACTGCGAGCCCTGCGAGGCGATCGTCGACGGTCAGTTGCGTGAGGTGCCGGCGCTCGAGGAGCGTGAGGAGTTCTCGCTCGACGGTGTTTTATACGAAGCCTTCAACACCTCGGGCGGCCTTGGCACGCTGTGCGAGACGCTCGCAGGCAAGGTGCGCACGCTGAACTACCGCACGATCCGCTACCCAGGCCATGCGGCGATCATGAAGGCGTTGCTGAACGACCTGCGCCTGCGCGACCGGCGCGATGTGCTGAAGGACATCCTCGAGCGGGCGGTACCGGCGACGCTGCAGGACGTGGTCGTGATTTTCGTCACGGCAAGCGGCATGAAGGACGGCCGGTTGCTGCAGCACACCTACGTACGCAAGGTCTACGCGCAAGTGCTGCACGGCACGCTGCGCAGCGCGATCCAGGTCACGACGGCGAGCAGCCTCGCCGCGATGCTCGACCTGCTTGCGCAGGGCAAGCTGCCGCAATCGGGCTTCGTGCGCCAGGAGCAGCTCGCGCTCGACGACTTCCTCGCCAATCGCTTCGGGCGCGTCTTTGCGGCAGAGGCGCTGGCCCGCGCCGCGTGAGCGGCGACAAGTGAGTGCCAACCTGCGTCGGGCCAGTTCGATCGCGCCCGTGCAGCCTCAAGGCGACGTCAGTAGAAGTAAACGCCCATGCGCAACTGGGCGATCACCATCCGACCGTTGCCACTCGCGGCGTCGCTGACTCGGCCGGTGCCGAGCTCGAACATGCACTTGAGTTCGGGGCGGAGATACCAGTTGAGCGAGGTCATCAGCATCGAGAGCTTGCCGCCCTGCACCGCGCCGTCGCTCAGGTTGGTGTAGGAAGCGCGCGCCGCCACCTCGAACGCGCCCCATCCCGCGTCGGGCCCGAAGCCGAAGTTCCGCAGCGGAATCAGGCGCCCCGGAAGGCCCGTGTTGCGGTTGTAGGCGCGGCTCTCGCCCGTCAGGTACCAGCTCGCGAGCGCATACGCGCCGCCGAAATCCAGGGCGCCTGTCGCGCCGGCATGCACGCGCGACGCGATCACCTCACCCTGTGCGGTGAACGGCCCGTTGACCCACAGCACCTCCGCATCGAGCGTTCCCGCCTTCGTGACGTTGAGCGTACCGGTATCGATTGCATAGGGTGCGAGGTAGCTTTCCGGCCGGCTGCGATAGCGGATCTGGCCATCTGTGGCAAACAGCATGTTGGCGCTGAGGCCGAGGTGCAGATAGTGATTCGCACTCGGGTGCTCGGCGGTGATGTCGTCAACGGCAAGCCAGGTGGCGCGGCCCATCAGGTTGCCGACGCTCTTGCTGCCGCTGCCGTAGTCGCCGCCGCCGCCGACGCCTGTGTAGACGCCGAAGGCCCAGGTGCCGCGTTCATCCATAAATGTGTTGGATGCCTGAACGCCTGGTTGCGAAGATGGCGCCATCGCTTGCAGCGGCGCGGCGGGCTCCATGAGCGGGATATCCCAGCTGCTGGTGAGCACCTGCATGCCGACCGGCGGCGTGAACTGACCGAACTCCACCGTGCCCAGATAGCGCACGCCCGGAATCCCTATATACGCTTGCGTGATCGTGAAGCTGCCCGGAACGTAACCCAGATCGACCCGGTAGGTGTAGCCGACACCAAAGATGGAGGCGCCCTTGGCCGTGAAGCGGGCTCGGCGCAGATCGAAACCGCTGTCGAAGCCCGTCAGGCTGCCATTCGTGTCGTAACCGGCACCGTCGAATTCGAGTCGGCCACCCAGGGAGCCGGCAAACTTCACCTCCTGGAAATTCAGGATCGGCGCAGCGTCGACCGAGGACTCGACCTTCGTTCGCCGCGATGCCGAGAAATACAGGCCGTGCCACGGCTTACGTCCGTACTCCCACTTGAACGCGTTGTCATCTGCAGCCGCGCTGATCGGTGTCATCTCGCCCTCGGAGTCTTCGCCGCCTTCGATCTTTCCGCCGTCGACCGTCGGCCCTTCGACGCGCGCGGCCTCGGCTGCGGCACTTGCAGCTGCACCCGGGGGCGAGGCGGCGTTAGCGGCTTGCGCATGCGCGTTCGTCGAAATCAAGAGCGCTGACGCGATGGCCAAGGCGGCCCGCCCAACCCTCCCTGAGGCGCCGCGTTCGCTCCGGTCTCGATCGGTAAACATGCTGCTCACTGTCGCCGATCGCTGTGGGATAAACCAGGGCCGGCCACGCGCTGCATGAAGCTGGCGCGGGACCGGGGAGGCGACGTGGGATCGTCGAAGTTCATGGGCTCGATGCGGATCGCGGACGATCGTAAGGGGCGCGCCGGTGGCTGCAAGGTGGTGTCGTCCTCGGTCGCTCGATTGTCTCCGGCGCTGGTGCACTCGGCGCGGCCGAGCGGTTTGTCTTTCTTTGTCCTTTGTCCGGCGCGTGCGGCGCCTGCCCGAAATGAAACTGTTCCAAGCTCACTTCGTTCGCGGCCCCCGAGCGTCAGCACCTTCGGGCGGCCGGGTGGTACTGACATGAAACTGCCCCAAGCTCACTTCGTTTGCTGCCCCCGAAGGGCGCGTCAGTACCTTCGGGCGGCCGGGCGGTACTGACATGAGCCTGCGACACAATCGCAGCTCACACCGTGAACCGGGAGTCCCCATGACGCAAGCCTTCATCTGCGACGCGATTCGCACCCCCTTCGGCCGCTATGGCGGCGCGCTTTCGTCGGTGCGCACCGATGACCTCGCCGCGCTGCCGATCAAGGCGTTGATCGCGCGCCATCCGGCGCTCGACTGGAGCGCGGTCAGCGATGTGCTCTACGGCTGCGCGAACCAGGCCGGCGAAGACAACCGCAACGTTGCTCGCATGGCGGCACTGCTCGCCGGGCTGCCGATCGAGGTTTCTGGCGCGACGATCAACCGCCTGTGCGGCTCCGGCATGGATGCGGTCGGCAGCGCGGCGCGCGCGATCAGGTGCGGCGAGGCCGGCTTGATGATCGCCGGTGGCGTCGAGAGCATGAGCCGCGCGCCTTTCGTGATGCCGAAGGCCGAGGCGGCGTTCTCACGCGCGAACGCGGTCTACGACACGACTATCGGCTGGCGCTTCGTCAACAAGCTGATGAAGGCCCAGTACGGGATCGACTCGATGCCCGAGACGGCGGAGAACGTCGCGGTCGAATTCGGCATTGAGCGCGACGCGCAGGACCGCATGGCGCTCGCTTCGCAGACGAAGGCGCTCGCTGCTCAGCAGTCCGGCTTTTTCGATGCCGAGATCGTGCCGGTGACGCTCGCGCAGAAGAAGGGCGAGCCGATCGTCGTCGCCCGGGACGAGCATCCGCGCGAGACATCGATCGAAACGCTCTCGAAGCTCAAGCCGATCGTGCGGCCCGAAGGCAGCGTGACGGCCGGCAACGCGTCTGGCGTGAACGACGGCGCCTGCGCCCTGCTGCTCGCGAGCGAAGCGGCGGCGAAGACGCATGGCCTCACGCCGCGCGCGCGCGTCGTCGGCATGGCGGCGGCAGGCGTCGCGCCGCGCATCATGGGCATGGGCCCGGCACCGGCAACGCGCAAGGTGCTCGCGCTGACCGGCTTGACGCTCGCGCAAATCGATGTGATCGAATTGAACGAGGCGTTTGCAGCGCAGGGCCTCGCGGTGCTGCGTGATCTCGGCGTTGCCGACGACGACCCGCGCGTGAACCCGAACGGCGGCGCGATCGCCCTCGGCCATCCGCTCGGCGCGAGCGGCGCGCGGCTCGTGACGACCGCCGTCAACCAGCTCGAGCGCAGTGGCGGACGCTACGCCCTGTGCACGATGTGCATCGGCGTCGGGCAGGGCATTGCGCTCGTCATCGAACGGGTCTGACTGCCGTCCGGCCGCATGAACCCGTCGATCCTTGGCGGCGGCGTATTCTCCGGTCACGTGTTGGCGCAAAGCAGGTGAGCACATCGATGGAGGCGCTCATGCAATCGATTCGACACTTGTTCGGCATGTGGCGCGCCAGCGCGGCGCTCGTTGTGGTCGCACTCGTTGCACTTTCCGGGTTGACCGGCGTGTCCGGTGCGGCGGCGGCCGATGCGACGCCTGCCGCCAAGCTGCCGCTTGCAAAAATGAAAGCGCCGCCCGGCTTCAAGGTCGAAGTTTTTGCAAGCAACGTGCCCGATGCGCGCAGCCTGCGCGAGGGCGAGCAGGGCACCGTCTTCGTCAGCTCGCGCACTGCCGGCAAGGTCTACGCGATCGTTGAAAAGGACGGCCGGCGGCAGGTGATGACGATCGCCGAGAAGCTCGACATGCCCAACGGCATCGCATTTCACAAGGGCTCGCTCTACGTCGCGACGGTCACGACGATCACGCGCTACGACGGCATCGAGAACCGGCTCGACAAGCCGCCGGCGCCGGTGACGATCTACGACAAGTTGCCCGACAAGCGCCAGCACGGCTGGCGGTTCGTCGCGATCGGCCCCGATGACAAGCTCTACGTGGGGGTCGGCGCGCCGTGCAACATCTGCCTGCCGCCACCCGGCTTTGCGCAGATCCGGCGCATGAACCTCGACGGCAGCGGCGTCGAAGTTGTCGCCGAGGGCGTGCGCAATACGGTCGGCTTCGACTTCGACCCGAAGGACGGCAGTCTCTGGTTCACCGACAACGGGCGTGACTGGATGGGCGACGATCAGCCGGAGGACGAACTCGATCACGTCACGCAACCCGGCAAGCAGGACTTCGGCTTTCCGTATTGCCACCAGGGCATGCTGCCGGATCCGGAGTTCGGCAAAGGAAAGGATTGCGCCGACTTCGCGCAGCCGGTGTGGCTGCTCGGACCGCACGCAGCGGCGCTCGGCATGCGCTTCTACACAGGCAGCATGTTTCCGCCGAAGTATCGCGGCGCGATTTTCATCGCCCGCCACGGCCCGTGGAATCGGTCGCAGAAATTCGCCGCGGATGTGGTCGTCGCCTTCCGGGATGGCAAGAGCGGCAAGGGCGGGATCTCGAAAATGGAGCCGTTCCTGAGCGGCCTGGTCGAGAACAACGCCTTTCTCGGTCGGCCGGTCGATGTGCTTGTGCGCAAGGACGGCTCGCTGCTCGTGAGCGACGACTTGAACGGCGCCGTCTATCGCATCAGCGTCGCGCCTTGATTCGCTCTGCGGCGCGGATCACGCGTTGCACCTTGCCGCTGCTGCCGCGCACGAGCGGCTGGCCGTGTTCCATAACGATACGCAGGCCGTGCACGCGATCGCGCCGGGCGAGCGCCGTGAGTGACTGATGGCAGCGTGTCAATGCCGCGTGCGCTGCATCGCCGTCGAGTCCGACACGCAGGCACAGCGTGCGGGCATCGCGTTGGTGTAACTGGAAGTCGAACACACCGGCCTCTTCCTCGAGCAGGGTCGAGATCGCGAGCGGCAGCCAGCTGATGCTTTCGCCTTCGGCGTCGCGCCAGACAAGCGGATCGTCGTTGCGGCCCTCGACCTCGATCACCGGCAGCGGCGAGCCGCAGGCGCACGCTCCCGGCAACACGCACAGTCGGTCGCCGAGGTCGTAGCGGATCAACGGCTGGACGTGATTCGCGAGGTTTGTCAGCAGCGTCGTGTCCGAGACGACGCCGGCTGGCACCGGGCGCAGATGATCGTCCACCGGCTCCAGGATCACCCAGTCGGAATTTGCGTGCATCGCGCCTTCGGCGCACTCCCAGCCGATCGAGAGGAATTCCGACGCGCCGTAGCTGTTGCGCACGGGGCAGCCGAAGGTGT
>JBDTSN010000034.1:0-9657 GCA_039931145.1 Burkholderiales bacterium
TCTTCGCCATGGTTCAGGTCCTCGTGTGTGGATTGGATGCCGTCATGTTGTCGATGGCAGACGGCGTGCTTGCCCTTGTAGTACCTTGGAAGCGCAAGGTCTGTTCGCCAGCGCACGCATCGGACCGAAGGGCTCAGACCGCGACGCCGAAGTCCGCCGCGATTGGTGGGGTAGGGTCGACACCGCCCGGAAACCAGACCATCGCTGCCGATGACCACAACTCCATCTGAAGCTGGGAGTCGATCAGCACGCGCGCCTGCCCGCTGATCAATACATAGCGGCCGTCGCCGGGATTCGCATAGACGACGCCGACGACGGGGTTGTTTTCGACATCCGCCGCGACCTCGCTGTCGGCGGCGATGAAGAAGTACAACTTGTCGTCCGAATGCGCGTCAGTGTTCTGCGTCGTCAGTGGCCGTACATGCAGCTACGCTTGCGCGTTGCGAGTTGTCAACAGCGCGTAGCGGATGCGGCGGGTCAGCGTCCACAGATGGTTGCGGTCCGATTCTTCGTGGGTGGTCTCTGTCAGAGGCTGTCCGGGCTGTGCATGAATGTTCGCGAAACATGCAAATCGTCAGTGCAGACACTTCTTGTGGGAGTGCTGGCGCGTCGGCTTCGGGCGCCCCGGCTCGACGACCGGCACATCGTCGCCGGGCTTCGGCGGTTCGATGATGTCGGGCGGCGGTTGCTCCGGCTCGGGTGGCAGCGGTAGCGGCGGCAGTGGCGGGACCACGTCGGGCCCGGGCTGCGGCATGTGGGCGCTGCTGCCACCTGCTGTGGCGGCACGCGGGCCGGGCGTTTGATACGGGTGCGTCGCACTCATGTCGTTCCTTCTGCGGTTCAAGATTCACTTCGGCAATTGCTGTTCCTACTCCGAGGGTGGTGACCAGTCACGAAGCGAACCGTGACGATGGGCATAGACCGACGTGATCTCCGCGCCAAACAGGAAGATCTGAGCCGAAAAGTACACCCACAACAACAGCACGACAAGCGACGCGGCCGTGCCAAGCTGGATTTGGCGTTGGAGTTCCCTGGTGTGGCACCTAGGGTTGATCGTAGATTTGGTGCAGTGGGTCGGCTCCGAACACCGCCCACCCTCCCACGAGTGCGATAAGGACGACTAGGATCGCAATCCAGACGGACAGAATGCCCCCAGTCATGCGCCAGCTGCGCGGTGGCAATCCCTGGATCAGGAACATTGCGATCCCGGCCACGTTGATGCAGATCAGATTCGTGGCGAACAGCATCAGCGCGGAGACTCCCAACCCCCCATGGCCGCTGCCGATGAACATTCCAGCTGCAGCCAGTGGCGGCACCAGTGCAACGGCGATCATCACCCCGACAAGCGCGAGTGATGCGCCCTGGCTGAATGCCAGGACACCTGCTGCGCCCGAGGCCAGTGCCAGGGCGATGTCCGAGGGTTGTAAGAGTGCGCGATTGTGTAGTTCGGGCACGTTGACGTCGATGACGATCAGGTGGCCCAGTATGACCGTGAGCACGAGCACGACAACCACTCCAATGCTTAGGGTCGCAAGTGCGCGGCGCCCCAGCTGCCAATTGCCGACAGTAGCGGCCAAGGCCATGCCCATGGTCGGCCCGAGCAACGGCGCGATGACCATGGCGCCGATGACCACGGCGGTCTGTCCGCTGCGCATTCCGAGTGCGGCGATGATCGCCGAAAAGGCCACTGTCAACAAATAGGCGGGGCGGACCATGACGCTGTCGGCGATGTCGTCATACAGCTCGTCGGTGCTTATCCGGTCACGGCTGAAGAAATGCTCCAGGCGCGTTGGAGCAGGCAAGTCAGACGCATAGGGCAGGGCCGTCTCCACCGATTCGTCCAAAGGCGGCAACACGGCTTCCAACTGCAAGACCATGGTCGAGAATCCCTCCATCGCGCCGAAAGTCGCATTGAGATCGGCAAGCAGCCGCTCGACATAGCGCTTCTGGACGATGCAGGAAAACTTTTCGCCAGCGCCGGGCACACTTTCCTGCCAGTGCCGCCGGGAGTGGCGCGCGATCAGGGTATTGGCAAGCGCGACGCTTTCATCAGGAACAATGATCTGGACTAGTCGGGCGGACATGCGAGCATCCCCTGCGGTTGAAGCATGAGACTAAACGACATGCAGCTGTGTTGATTTGCGACTTCCGGGAATCGCGTGACCGAGCCGATCGACAGCATCGCCCTGTGGCTCGGCCGCGAGGGCCCGACCACCACGCATCGGTACACCGAAGCCAACCTCGCGATGAAGGCGAAAGCACTGGCTCGGATGACCGGGTGCGGTGCAACGAACTCGTGATGACGCAGCAACTCATATCCAACATGCTTGATGTGCGCCGCGAATGCGTCACCGCGAGTGCGCTCAAGCTGCAGAAAGCTGGGCTGATCCTCCATTCGCATGGGCACATCACGGTGCTCGACCGCTCGAGGCTGGAGTAGCGGGCCTGCGATTACTATGCGGTGGTCAAGAAGGAGTCCGACCGGCTGCTCTGCGCTGAGTCGATAAACCTGCCCGCGCCCTCAGCGTCGACGTACCGGTGGCGTGTTCGCTTGCCGCCTGACGCGGCGGCCCGGAGAACCCGCATGACCTCATTGCCGCTCACCCGCATCGTATTGCTGACTGCTCTGCTAGCGGCTTGCGCCATTGCGCACGCGCAGGCAGCGACATCGCCGACGCGAGGGCAACTGCTCTACACGACGCATTGCATCGCGTGCCACAACTCCGATATGCACTGGCGCGATCAGAGGAAGGCGACGGACTGGGAAAGCCTCACGCAACAGGTTCGCCGCTGGCAGGCCACCGCAGCACTCCAGTGGAGCGAGGACGACATCATGGAAGTCGCACGCCACCTCAATGACACGATCTACCACTATCCCCGGCCGACTGGTCAGGTGAGCATGGCCGCGCCGCGCCGTTGAGGGCTGAAGGGGGAGGTACCTGCGACCTTGGTTTTGTGGACGACTGGGGATACTTCAAGATTCCCGGTAGGAAGAAGGACACGGTCATCGTCTCCGGCTTCAAGGTGTTCTCCAGCGAGGTCGAGGACGTGGTGGCGAAGCACCCGGGCGTGCTCGAAGTGGCGTGTACCGGCGCGCATGTTGAGAAACCTGGCGAAGTCGTCAAGATCGTCGTGGTGAAGAAGGAGCCGGCACTCACCGAGCAGCAGCTGATCGAGCACTGCAAGAAACACCTCACCGGCTACAAGGTGTCGAAACTCGTCGAGTTCCGCACCGAGCCGTTGCCGAAGACCAATATCGGCAAGATCCTGCGCCGCGAGTTGCGCGAGGGCGTTGCGACGACCCCGGCTGCGTCTGCGCCGGTCGCGTCGGCCTGCGACCGGGGCCTCTCACTTTCGAGCGGAAGCCGGCTATTTTTTTGCCGCTTTCTTGGCCACCCGTTTCGCCGCCGTCGTCCCAGCCCGTTTTGCGGGCGTCTTGATGGCCTTGCGCGGCGCCACGGCAGCCTTCTTGGTCGCGGCGATCTTCTTGCGCCGCACGGCGGTGCGCTTGGCAACTGCGGGACCGACCACGTCATCGACCCCGCGCACAGCGCCGGCCAGGATGTCCTCGACCCTTCGCGCGTCCTTGCTGCCGGCGCGACCCGCCGCCTTGATCGCACTCTTGATGGCAGTTTTTGCAACTCGGCCCACGTTCTGACCCGTTTCGATCGCGGCTTCCACGACGCCGTCGACCGTGCGCCTGGCCACCGAGCTAAGGTCTGCGCCCACGGCCGTCGCATGCTTGACGACCGTCTTGACGGTTTCCGCCGCGGCCCTGGCAACGTCGCCGCCCACCTCGTTCACTCCGAGCACGACGCCTTTGGCGATGCTCTTGGCACTGGCCACCAACCCCGTCCCCACCTGCTCGGATGCCTGCATTGCGCCCGCCACAACGTCGCGCACCACAAGCGCCACCTCCTCGGCGACGGTCCCCGCGCCAGCGAGGGCGCTGGAAACTGCCGTTCTGACGAGCACGACGATTTCACCCTCGATCCTGGTCAGTGACGTCAGGCTTCCGGCAATCCCGTCTCTGACCGCACTTCCCGCTCGGCCCAGCGGGACAGGAACCACTACCGGCGGCAGCTTGGCTGGCCGCGATGCACGCCGGGAGGCGGCTGGCGCCTTCGCCGACTTCACGGCGATCGTGCGCGCCGCGCGTGGTGCTTGCTTCTTTGTTGCCATCTGGAGTTTCGCTCTCTTCATCGTTGGCCGCTTTCGCGACGAGTCATTGGACGGAATGCCACACCGGGTAGGAAACGCCGATGTCGCCAATTCGCCGCGCGAAAGTGGCCATCGGGCGGCAGAACCTGTCCACCGCTGAGACGGAGACAACGAACCGCAGATGCGGTCGCGCCCCGAACCCACCACTCAAGTCTTGTCGGCCTTCTTCATGTCGCTGACGGCTTCCTTCAGGTCGCCGACACCCTTCTGAATTTTCCCCTTGGCTTGCGTCTTCAGGCCTTCGGCCTGCTGCGACTTGTTGCCGGTCAGTTTGCCGGCTTCTTCCTGGATCTTGCCGCCAATGTCTTTCAGCGCGCCTTTGACTTGGTCTTTGTTCGTCATGATGAGGTCCTCAAAAAGACTGAATGATGCGAGGCACCTGAACGGCTACCAAGCCCTGTGCGCCGAAGAACGGGCGCGCCTGCACGATGCCCGGCGCGTCCGGCGATGGCCAATCCGTCACTTGTCGGATTGATATCGATACTCGGCACATGCTTATATAGCGCTCCGCGGCGGCTGCATTGAGAGAAGTCAACTTCAATACACCACGCGACTCGACGTCGCGACGGGCGACTTGCAGCAGGTGTTGAGAGCAGCTCAGAGGGGATAGCCGCCGGTACGCCGGCACGGTGCAATTCGAGCAGCTGGACTGTGTGGAGGCGGGACCGAGTCTGCACCAGCCGCCGAAAGCGAAAAGCCCCGAGGCACGAAGACGAGCCTTGGCCCGACGGCAGCAACCGATTTGGCTATTGATCGATCCCACTGGCAAGCTACTCAGCGAAAGCGCTGCTTTCTGGCTCTAACGAACGGCGGCCGACATGATGATCATCCGCGAGCTCGGCAGAGCCAATTTGGGTCAGTGATCGGCCCCGGACTTGGCCTTCGCCGACGACAGTAATTGTTCGCCTCTGTGAGTAGCTGAGAGACAGCTACCGGGCAGCCTGGTTTGGATGTCGGTTGCCGGGCGCCCTGATCGCGAAGGTGAACAGCTCAGCCCGACCCCTTCCGGCCGCACACCGTGTTGAAGGATCGCTGGTGGCATCTTCCGAACTACAGCAGTGCGCGGGGTCAGCCTTCGCGCGTTGGCGCGCCGCCGAATTCCACGAACGCGTCGAGTGCGTGACCGGCGTACATGAGCGACGGGCCGCCTCCCATGTAGACGCACATACCGAGCATGTCCTCGAATTCAGCACGGGTGGTGCCTAGCTTGACCAGCGTTTCGGCATGAAAGCCAATGCACGGGTCGCACCGCGAGGCGACCGACAGCGCCATCGCAATCAACTCCTTCGTCTTTTTGTCGAGCGCCCCTTCCTTTGTGGCCGCCTGAGCGAGCGCCGAGAAGCAGCGCGTGGTGTCGGGGATGTCGGCGCGCAGCTTTGCCAGGCTGGCCGAGACTGAGGCTGTGATTTCACGATAGCTTGGAGGCATGATTCGTTCCGAGTTTGCGTCGATGTGTGCAAGGAAAAAGTGCGAGCAAAGGCAGCGCAATCTACACGCCCGGGGATCCTAAAGCGCGACTTTCTTGAGTCGGACTGGCGCCTGAGGATTGAGCGGCAGTCTGCCGCACAGCAGACAGGCCTGGCCGGCAGGAGCTGGCCGGATCTAGCCAGCCAACAACGGCCGCTTTACTGCAACTCGCTCACGAACGCGTCCCGATCGCGCGTGGGAAGTTGTTCGTTGAGGTACCGGTGGCAGATTCCGAAACCGCTGCACCCACAACGTAAGAGCAGCGCGCTTCTCGGTCATGTAGTTGTGACGGTCGTAGTGTCGGGCTTGAATGCCGCCAAGGTGGGCGTTTTAGGGTTCTTCAGCAGCCGAAGCAGTGGGCCAGTTTCCCGGCCCACCGCTTGAAGATCCCCCCATTAAGTCCCCCTCGACGTAGGACGGGGGCTTGTGGGGGGAGCGCGGTGGGACGACTGGCGCACGCGCTGCCACCTCTTCGGTCGGCGTGGCGACGCGACCGATGTGCCAGCTCGTCTGGCGCAGCGGTTGCAGCGAAGGCGACCGCAAGTTCATGAGCACTGGCGCCTCTGCGGCCGACGTGCCACAAAGGGAGCCGGGGGCGAGCGACTGGCGCGGCGGTCGAGCCGGGGCGAGCACTTCAATGCATTGCATTGGCTCTTCAGCGGTCCGGCATCGGGTGCAGCGGGTGTCCGGGGGGACGATCTGGCACGAGCGCAGCAAACGCAGCGCAGTGGCGTGCGCGAGCATCGAGTCAGTTCGTCAAGCGGGCGTCGTTCACGCGCA
Source organism: Burkholderiales bacterium (assembly GCA_039931145.1). Lineage (GTDB taxonomy): Bacteria > Pseudomonadota > Gammaproteobacteria > Burkholderiales > Burkholderiaceae_C > CAIKUF01. Next base: position 6,469 of record JBDTSN010000034.1, read on the forward strand.
GCGGGAAGGAACAAGCGCCCGCGATCCCCGGACACGGGAACGGGCCGCTGTCGTCATGGCTGCCGGCTTGCCGGCCCGACCAGGCTCTGGCTGTTGCGATGAAGGCAAAGCCTTGATCGCTGCATTGCGAGCGAACCGGCAAGGCACCAGCTTGTGCCGCAGTCCGGCGCGGTCACGCGCGCCAACGAGCGCGGGTGACGGCGGCGAGCCCGCCCCCATCTGATTTGGCGAGGCTTGTGCCACGTCGGGCTCCACCGGATTCCGATCCGCTTGAACGGTACGGCGGACCCAAGCATCCGTGACCTGAACGCTGCTGCTCAAGAAGGTGACGCAAACGCGCAACGCACAAAGAATTTGTTTTGCAGGGCGGTCGCAGCACAGGGAACTCTACCCACCGGTCAAACCGCGCAGAATTCTGTTGCCAATTCTGTTGCCAGCGCTCCAAAAAAGAAAATGGGTTAGCTCCCTGAGAGAGCTAACCCATTGATTTCATTGGTCGGGACGGTGGGATTCGAACTCACGACCCCTTGCACCCCATGCAAGTGCGCTACCAGGCTGCGCTACGCCCCGACTGAGCACGAATTATACGGGTGGTCCACCGAAGCTCCTGCCGCCACGCAAACGCAGAGCGCGGCTACGCCTTGAGCAGTTCGCGGATTGCCAGCAGCTCGTGGCGCATCACGCCAGGCGACATGGCATCACCGCTCGAGCACGGCGTGTCTTGGTCGTGTGCACGTCGATCTTCCTTCGGCGTGCCATTCACCAGTGCGTCGACGTTTTCCGCATCTATCGTCGCTGAGTTGCCCGCCGGCAGGAAGTCGTCATGCCGACGTCCGGGCGTCACTTCGGAGAGGCGGTTACGCGCGCCGCTGATCGTGAAGCCCTGCTCGTACAGCAACTCGCGGATGCGTCGGATCAGCAGCACCTCGTGGTGCTGGTAGTAGCGCCGATTGCCGCGCCGCTTGACCGGCCTGAGTTGCGTGAACTCCTGTTCCCAGTAGCGCAGCACGTAGGGCTTGACGCCGCACAGCTCGCTCACCTCACCGATCGTGAAGTAACGTTTGGCAGGAATGGCCGGTAGCGCTTTCTCCATATGAATCAATAAGATCGGCAGAGAAAGCTAAGACTTTACTCGAACTCGTCTCCAACCGGAATTTCGCCCTGCACGACGCCCTTGAGTTTGTGGCTGGCGTGAAATGTGACCACATTGCGGGCCTTGATCGGGATTGCCTCGCCAGTCCGCGGGTTGCGCCCCGGACGCGGCGCCTTGCGCCGGATGCTGAAGTTTCCGAAGCTCGACAATTTCACGTCACCGCCCTCGGCGAGCGCGGCATGGATGATGTCGAAGAAGGCTTCGACCATGTCCTTCGACTCGCGCTTGTTCAGGCCCAGGCGCTCGAACAGTAGTTCGGAAAGCTCGGCCTTGGTCAGCGTCGGCGTCTCCAGCGTCGGCAGCAGCAAGCGAGGGCTCGTCTTGTCGTTCATACGCCGGCTTTCGCTTCAGAGGCTATCAGGTGCGCAGGCGCGCCCCAAGGCGCGAGCGCAAGGTATCGACGACACGCGCGACTTCGGCGTCGATGCGCTCGTCGGTGAGCGTCGCCGCCTCGTCCAGCAATTCGAGGCGCACGGCGAGGCTGCGCTCATCGGCCGCGATGTCCGCCGTCGGCGTCGTCGGCTTGTAGACGTCGAACAGGCGTGCAGATCGAACCAGGCCCGCCGGCCGGGCGCCGATCGCTTCCATCAAGTCGTCGTGGCGAACACGTTCGCCGACGATGAGCGCCAGATCACGCCACGCCGATTGCTGGCGCGCCACCGGCAAGTGGGCCGGCACCGCACGCCGCTGCAGCGCGGTAGCGTCGAGTTCGAAGAGGACAGGCGCTGACGGCAGTTCATAGTCCTGACGCCACTTCGGGTGCAACTCGCCGACAAAGCCGATCGCGACGCCATCAAGCTCGACACCAGCGCATCGGCCGGGATGCAGCGCCGGATGCGATGTGGCGACAAAGCGCGCGCGCTGCGGCGCGAGGAGCAACTCGATATCGCCCTTCACGTCGAAGAAATCGACCGCACGCTCCTTGCGGGCCCACTGCGCTTCGTCGGCCAGACCCCAGGCCAGGCCGCCGAGCCGAAGCGGCTGCGCGACACCGGCGACGCTGCGTTCACCGTCGGTTACCGACGCGTCTCGAGAGAAAACCCGCCCGAGCTCGAACACGCGCACCCTGGGCGCCTTGCGCGCGAGGTTGAAGCGCAGCACCTGCACCAGGCTGCCGACGAGGCTCGATCGCATCACCGATTGCTGGCTTGCGATCGGGTTCAGCACCTTGATCGGGTCCGCGTTGCCGGCAAGCTCGTGCTCCCAGCGCGGCTCGACGAAGCTCAGGTTGATCGACTCCTGGTAATCGAGCGCAGCCATCGTGTGGCGCAGTTCGTGCCGGCTGCGCTGCGCCTCGGACCGCACGCGTGGCGTAACCGGGGCGATCGGTGGCGTATCGGGCAGCGTCGCGTAGCCGAGGACGCGAATCACTTCCTCGATCAGGTCTTCCTCGATGCGCAGATCGAAGCGCCAACTCGGCGGCGTCACCGTCAGCAGGTCGGGCGCTTCGACGAACGGCAGGCCGAGGCGCAGCATCACGCTCGTGCATTGCGCCTGCGTCACCGGCATGCCGATCACACGCGCGGCGCGCGAGGGGCGCAAGTGCACCGGTTCGCGCTTCGGCAGGTTCACGACCTGATCGTTGATCGGTCCGGCTTCGCCACCGCAGATTTCAATCACGAGCTGCGAAATGCGCTCGATGTGGGCGACCGTCTGCGCCGGATCGACACCGCGCTCGAAGCGATGCCCGGCATCGGTCGTGAAATTGAAGCGGCGCGAGCGCCCGGCCACCGCTTCCGGCCACCAGAACGCGGCTTCGACGTAGATGTTGCGCGTCGTGTCCGACACCGCGGTTGCTTCGCCGCCCATGATGCCGGCGAGCGACTCGACGGCCTTGTCGTCGGCGATCACGCCGACCGCTTCGTCTATCTCGACCGTGTTGCCGTTGAGCAGTTCGAGTGACTCGCCCTTGCGTCCCCAGCGCACTTGCAGGCCGCCGTGGATCTTGTCGAGATCGAAGATGTGCGACGGCTGGCCGGACTCGAACATCACGTAGTTCGAAATGTCGACGAGCGCCGTGACCGAGCGCTGGCCGC
>JBDTSN010000035.1:0-9619 GCA_039931145.1 Burkholderiales bacterium
CGGTGCGCGACGCCGGCGAGGTGAAAGACTTCAACGCGCGCGCGCTCGTCGAGGACCGCAAGCTGCACAAGCTGATCCGGCGCACCGACCTGTTCGGCCTCTACGCGGCGGGGCGCGCGATCGAAGGCTCGGGCATCCTCGCGCGTCGCGGCGCGCTCGATGAGGACAGCGCTGCCACGTACAGCGACCGCAGCGGCGTCTACGTCGGCTCGGGTGGCGGCAACTACCAGAGCCAGTACGACTACCTGCCGCTACTCACCGAAGCAAAGGGCGAGTTGAAGGCCTTCGGCGAGAAGCTGCTCGACACGGTGAACCCGATGTGGCTGCTGCGCACGCTGCCCAACAACGTGCTCGGCCACATCGGCATCCGCCACGGGCTCAAAGGGCCGAACGCGTGCATCACGAATCACAGCATCGGCGGCACGCTCGCGGTGATCGAGGCGTTCGAGGCGCTGCGCAACGGCGAAGCGGACCGCGCGGTCGCCGTCGGCCACGACGCGCCGATCGAGCCACAGTTGATGCTCTACTACCACGGCGTCGGCCTCTTGGCATCGCAGGCTTTGCGGCCGTTCGATGCACGCCACGACGGCAGCCAGTTCGGCGAAGGCGCTGCGGCGATGATGCTCGAGACCGAGGCCTCGGCGCACGAGCGCGGCGCGACGATCCTGGGTGAAGTGCTCGGCGGTGGCTCGGTCGGCGAAGCGGAAGGCCTGTTCGCGATTCGCGACGATGGCGACGGCGTCGCGCGCGCGATCGAAGCGGCGCTCGCCAATGCCGGGCTGAGGCCGGACGAGGTCGGCATGATCGTCGCGCACGGCAACGGCACGCCGCAATCCGACCGCTCGGAGGCGGCCGCGCTGAAACGCGTGTTCGGCAACGCAATGCCGCCGGTGGCGGCGTTCAAGTGGGCATTCGGGCATCTGATCGCCGCCGCCGGCATTCTCGATGCAGTGCTTGCGCTCGAGGCGCTGAAGCTTGGTGTCGTGCCCGGCACGGCAGTGTTCGAGACGCTCGATCCGCAATGCGCCGGCTTGAAGGTGTCCCGCACGACACAGGCGCCGCGCAGCGATATCGCGCTCGTCATCTGCCGCGGCTTTGCGGGCACCGACGCAGCGCTGATCGTTCGAGCAGGGTAGACGCAGCGCGACGCCTGCTCGCGTTTGCCGCACGCCACGCGTCCTCGCGCGGCGACGCTGCTCACTTGCTGGCGCGAAGCTTCTGGAAAACGAACAGCACCAGGATCGCACCGAGCACCGAAGCAATCCAGCCCGCGCCCTCGCCCGGCAGGTACCAGCCAAATGCGCGGCCGATGAAGCCGGCCACCACCGCGCCGACAATGCCCAGCACAATGGTCAGGATCCAGCCCATCTTCTGCTCGCCGGGCATCACCCAGCGCGCCAGCACGCCGACCACCAAGCCGACCAGAACTGTTCCGATGATGCCCATGAAATCTCCTTCGTTTGTATTTGCGAGGCAGCGACGATACCTGGATCGGACCCGATGTGCCGGACGCGACGAGCAACGCCGAGGTGGAACTCGGCCGCCGTGGCGAGCCATCTTCACTTGACTGATATGACATCCTCGCCACCCGATCCTTCCCTGCGCCGCGATGAACTCGCGGGTCAGCGCGCCGTCGAGTCCGCCCGATCTGCCGGGCCGGGCCCACTTCAGAAGCAAACCGGCCCTACCCCGACCCTGCCATTGATGACTGAAGCCATGATGGCGAACCGCTGCGGCATCGACAGCGTCGAGATCGCGCGCATCGAACGCCTGCTGCGCGAAACGCCGTCAGAGGGCTTGCGTTCCTTCTTCACGGCGCAGGAACTCGCCGATGCCGGCGACGGCCCCGGCCGTGCCGCGAGCCTCGCAGCGCGCTTTGCGGCGAAGGAGTCGTGCCTCAAGCTTTTCCCGCGCGGCGCGGTGCTCGGCCAGGTTGAGGCGACCGATTTTTCCGTCGAGCGTGACGCGTACGGCGCTCCGAAGCTCGTGTGCAACGCAGCGGCGCAGTACCAGCTCGACCTGAACCGGATCGCGCGCATCGAACTCTCGCTGACGCACGATCGCACAAGCGCCTCGGCGGTCGCGCTCGCCATCCCGGCCCGCGCCAAACCGTCACGCGCCGGGCGCTTCTTCCAGCGCTTCGTGCTGCTGCGCGGCGAGGTCGTGATGGGCAATCTGCGGCGCGTCTTCGGCGCCACTGTCGATGACGCGGAGATCACGCGCCTCGCCGCCGCGCACTATGGCCATCTGTGGCGGCTGCTCGGTGAGTTCATCCGCTTTCGCTGGCTGTCGGCGGCGCAGAAGCGCGCGATGGTGCGCGTCGAAGGGATAGCCAATTTCATCGCCGCGCGCGACCAGGGCAAGGGCATCCTGATCCTCACCGGCCACTTCGGAAATTGGGAAGTGTCGACGACCGCCGGCATCGCGCAGTTCCCGGAGATGCGTGGCAAGTTCCACTTCGTGCGCCGACCGATCAGGCCCGTGTGGCTCGATCGGCTCGTCACGCGCCGCTTCGAGGCGGCCGGCTTCGGCGTCTTCTCGAAGCGCGATTCGCTCGACGCGATGCTCGAGAGCCTCGCAAAAGGCGATGCCGTCGTCCTGCCCTTCGACCAGCACGCGGGCCCGCCGGACGGCATTGCGGTCGACTTCCTCGGCCATCCGGCGTGGACCTTCAAGAGCCTCGCGATCATCGCGCTCTCGACCGGCGCGCCGGTGTTGCCGGCGTCGAGCTGGCGCGATCCCGACGGCAGCCACGTGCTGCGCTTCGAGCCGCCACTCGCGCCGATCGAGCACGAGAGCACGACCGAAGCGATTCGCCTCAACACGCGTGCCTACAACGCGGCGCTGGAGAAGCTCGTCGTGCGCCGCCCCGAGCAGTGGTACTGGGTGCACCGGCGCTGGAAGCATGTCGAAGTGAGGCGAAGGCGCAAGTCTATTGACGACTGACGCGAACGCCGCCCAAGCCATGCACGGAGCGGCACCCCCTCTAACTAGGGGGGGGAGGCGCACATTATTTGCTTGCATGTCCGTGCGGCGGGCCTACCATGCCCCCAAGGCTTCGGGCATGGTGCACGAGCCGACCGCGCTGTTTTGCGCTGATGATTGACAGGAGACGCAATGAATGCATCCAGAACGCGGCTAGGCGGCCTTGTGGCTGTCGGCATGCTTGCAGTCAGCGGCGCGGCACAAGCCGGCTTCGACGGCAATACGATCAGCGCGGACTACTTGTACTCCGATATCGGGACTGTCTACCAGGCGCTCGGCAGCGCGGTGGTCGGGGCCGGCGTCGAATTCTCGAGCTTCGGCATTTCGCTCGACCTGTCCGACACGCAGATCACGATGTCGCGCCCGGGAGAGATCACTTTCTTGCCCGGGACGTTCAACGGTTGGCGGTTCTATGACGCGACGGACAACCTGCCCGCGATCACCGGCGTCACCGTCAACGGGGCGACCACGATTTCGGGGTTCGACAATTCCCGCGTCTCGTTCGACGCCGACCACGTCTGGGTGAACTTTGTCGATCTCGCCGACGCGAACGACTTCTACGCCGTCGTCGACGTGGCGTTTGCCGTGCCCGAGCCGGCAACCTGGGCGATGATGCTGGCCGGCCTTGGCATGGTCGGCGCGCTTGCCGCGCGGCGGAGGCCCGCAGGCCGCACCTGAGGCGGCACTTCTCTCAAGACGGGCCTGCGCGGCCCGTTTTGAATTGGCGAATTGTGGCGTTGAAGTTCGCCTCTCCTGCCGCGCGCTGGCCGGTGTCAAGCCGCCGGAGCGAACCGCATCTCGACGCGCAATCCGCCGAGCGGAGAGTCGCCGAGCACGACAGTTGCGCCGTGACGCAGCGCGACGCTCTTGACGATCGCGAGGCCGAGGCCTGTGCCCTGTGCCGCCTCGCCATCGCCGTCCGCCTCGCGGCGATAAAAGCGGTCGAAGACGCGCTCGCGCTCAGCGACCGGAATGCCTCGGCCCGCGTCGTCCACGCGCAACGTCGGTGCGCCGCCCTCGATCGCAACCTGCACCTGCACGCGCGAGCCCGGCGGCGCGTAGCGCACCGCGTTGTCAGCAACGTTGCGCGCCAGTGCGGTGAGCGCGACCGGGTCGCCCTGCAGCATCACGCCGACTTGCGCATCGAGTTCGAACTCGGTGCTTCGCGACACGGCGTAGGGCACGGTATCGGCGACGGCCTGGCGAACGAGCTCGCCGAGATCGATAGCCTCGACCGCCGTCTGGCGCGCACCCGGCTCGCTGCGCGCGAGCGTGAGCAACTGCTCGACGAGCCGCACCGCGCGCTCGACGGCGGCCGCCAGCGCATCGAGCGCCGCCTCGCGCGCCGCGGCATCCGACGAACGGCGCAACTGGCCGATCTGCAGGCGCAGCGCGGTCAGCGGCGAGCGCAGTTCATGCGCCGCATCGGCGACGAAGGCGCGCTGGATGCCGAACGACGCGTCGAGCCGCTGCAAAAGCGCGTTGAGCGCCTGCACGAGCGGCGTCACTTCGTCCGGCAGATCGGTGAGCGGCAGCGGCGCGAGCGATTCGGCGTCGCGCACGCGCACGCCGCTCGCGACGCGCTGCAGCGGCCGGAAGGCGATCGTCACAAGCCACCACACGGCAAGCGCCATCAGCGGCGCGACCGCGAGCAAGGGCATCACGCTGCGCAGCGCCGCTTCGGCCGCGAGGCGCTGGCGGATCTGCAGCGGCTGCGCGACCTGGATCACCCGATTGGGCGTCGCGACGCTGAAGGTGCGCCACGTCTTGCCACGCACCGCGACGTCGGCTAAGCCGAGCACGGCGCGCGCCGGTAGCTCGTCGTGCTTGCGCGAGGCATAGATCGCGCGGCCGTCGACGCTCCAGATCTGCACCACGAAATCGAAGTCGGCGTCGGCCAGCGCGCTCGCCTGCGCCGGCGCGATCTCGCCCTGATCGCGCAGCGAGAGCGCCATCTGTCGCAACTGGTAGTCGAACAGCGCTTCGGTTTCGTGCAGCACGTTGCGATAGGCGCCGACGCCCATCCACAGTGCACCGAACGCAAGCGTGGCGAGGATCCACGTCAGCAGCCGGGCGCGGATCGAACTGAGCATCAGCTCGCGTCCGGCGTGCTGCCCGGTGTGTTCCCCGGTACTTGTCGCGCGCCGACGTAGTAACCGACGCCACGCACGTTGCGGATGACGTCGGCGCCGAGCTTCTTTCTCAACTGGTGGATGTAGACCGAGACCGCGTTGCTCTCTATCTCCTCGCCCCAGCCGTAGAGCCGATCCTCGAGCTGGGCGCGCGACAGGATCGCGCCCGGCCGCACGAGCAGCGCCTCGAGCACCGCGAACTCGCGCGCCGAGAGCGCGACCGGCTCGCCGTCGAGCGTCACCTGGCGCGTCGCCGGGTCGAGCCGCACGCCGGCGTGCTCGATCGCCGGTTCGCCGCGCCCGGCGTGGCGGCGCAGCACGGCGCGCATGCGGGCATTGAGCTCGTCGAGTTCGAAGGGTTTGACAAGGTAGTCATCGGCGCCGGCGTCGAGCCCGGCGACGCGCTCATTGAGCGTATCGCGTGCGGTGAGCACGATGACCGGCGTCGTGTCGCGCCGCTCGCGCAGCGCGCGCAGCACATCGAGCCCACCGCCCCATTGCTGCGCGTTGGGCAGGCCGAGGTCGAGCAGCACGAGGTCGAAGCGCTCGGTCGCGAGCGTCGCGTTCGCGGCGCGCGCGTCGTAGACCCAGTCGACCGCGTAGCCCTCGTCGCGCAGGGCCTTGCGCAGGCTGTCGCCGATCATGCGGTCGTCTTCGACCAGCAGCAGTCGCATCTGAATTGGTGCAATCGTTGAATCCGATTGCAAAGGATAACGCCAGCCTCAGAGTCTGCGAATGAATCCGGCGCGGGCGAGCGGGTGTGTCGGATCTGTTCCCAGGCTCTCAGGGTCGGCTCGCGACGCCGAACGAGAACGCCAGTGTCAGATCCAGCACGTTGCTGTCGAGCCCGCCGCCGCCCGACTTGATTCGCCCGGCACCGAGCCGCAGCGACAAGGACCGCGAGAGGTTGACGCCGACATAGGCCATCGGCTGCACGATGGCACCGTTGCCGGTGTCCACGCCACCGCCACCGGCCGCGCCGGCGAGCAGTTCGGCGCCGACGAGCACGTGATCGCCCAGCATCTGCTGCGCACCGACCCCGATCAGGCCCACCGAGAATCCGCCTGCATCGCCCGCATACGCGCTGTGGACCTGGCCCGTCAGATAGAAGGAATCGCTCACGAAACGGTTGAACTTGAAGGTCACGTTGTCCAGCGTCTGCGGTGGGCCCTTCTTGCGCGCCGCGAGATGGTAGGTCTCGACCCCGCCGATGAACTCTTCGCGCGTCTGCACGTCAGGCGTTCCGCGCTCATGGTCAAGGTCCCACATCACAGCCAGCGTGGCGAAGGGTGCGCTGAAGCTGCCCTGCGGCGCGTACGCCCAGCCCGCCTCGAGGTTCAGGCTCACGTTGCGCGACAGTCGAAGCGCGGCGTCAAGCGCCGCCTTGCCGAGCAGGCCACCACCGGTTGGCATGTCGCCGCCGCCGCCCATGCCGAGCGCAACGCGACCGCCGAGCGTGAAATTGTCCGCCCCCAAGGGCCACTGCATCCCGAGTGTGCCGAGAAACTCCGCATAGCCCGCGGCGCCGCCGCTGGCCGCCGCGTTGGCCTGCAGGCCGCCGAAGAAATTCGGCGTGAAGAAATGATCGGCGCGCGCGCCCACGGGTCCAATCGTCGAGCTCAGCGGCTTGCCGCTGTTGCCCTCGGCGCCCGACTTCGGGCGATACGCACCGACGACGCCCAGGATGCGGTCGAAGCCGACGCCGGTGCGCAAGCCACCAAAGTACGGCATCGGCTCGGTCCCCCCCGGCAGGTGGATGAACTGCGTGTTCATGGCGAGCACGAGCCCGAACTGCGTGCTGTTGATCTCGCCGCTCGGAAAGCGCACGTTGGACACCGACACGCCCAAGCGGTAGCCGCCGAAATCCCACAGCAGGTCGACATGCGGCCGCAGCATCAGGCCACCGCCCTGCGGCGCCCCGCCCCCGCCGCCACCGCCGACATAGAGGCCCGTCTGCAGGCCGAGCGGGCCCGCGAGCCGGATGCACAACGCCGCCTCGGCGCCGACGGTGAAGAGCCCCCCGCGCTCGCCGCTGGCTGCGCCGTAAACCGCCGGCCCGACGCACAGGCCTTCGCGCAGCTCGACGAGGTAACTCGTGCCAACCAGGCCCATCTTCTCGTCGCCCGGTAGCGACACGCTCTCGTAGCCGATGCGCAGATCCACATTCGTGCGCGCCCATGTATTGGGCGGCGCGGACTGGGCGATCGTCACGCCCGGCGCCAGCACCAGGGCCAGAGCCAGGGAGAAGACACGCAGAGCAGTGATCGCTCGACGCCGGGAGCGGCAGTAAGTCATCAAGATGAAGGTCGGGTCGGCGCCGGCGCAACGGGTGGCGAAGCATAGCGCCGCCGTCGCGTATCGTTCGCGCTGGCTGAAGCGAGGAATCATGACAGCAGACTTCGATTCTCCGCGCGTCCTGAAGCGCGACCTGCTGGCTGCCGTCGGCCCGTTCGTGCTGCTTGGGCTCGTGCTGCTCGGGCTCGCCTACTGGGTGCTCGATCCGTCGCCGCCGCGCCACGTTGTGCTCGCCACCGGAACGGTGCAGGGCGCGTATGCCGAGTTCGGCCTGCGCTACGTCGATGTCCTCGCCCGCCATGGCATCAAGGTCGAATTGCGCCCGACGCAAGGATCGGCCGAGAACCTGGCGCTGCTGCGCGACCCGAGCTCGGGCGTCGACCTCGCCTTCGTGCAGGGCGGCGCGGACCGCAAGTTCGGCCCCGACGAAGATCCCGATGCCGGCCTCGTCTCACTCGGCAGCCTGTTCTACGAGCCGGTGTGGGTGTTCTACCGCGAGGATGCGGCGCACCGCATCCTCGGCGACGCGAAGCCCGACAACCTGTCGCAGCTGAAGAGCTTTCGCATCAACATCGGCGCCAAGGGCAGCGGCGTCGCGGTGCTGATTGAAAAGCTGTTCGATGCGAATCACCTCGAGCCAGCGCAACTCGAACTTGTTCGCCTGAGCCAGACGCCGGCCGTCGTCGCGCTGCTCGACGGATCGGTTGACGCGATGGCCTTCGTCTCGGCGCCCGAGTCGCTGATGGTGCAGATGCTGCTGCAGACGCCCGGCATCGCGCTGATGCACTTCCCGCAGGCCGAGGCGTATTCGCGCTTGTTCCCGTTCATGAGCGCCGTCACCCTGCCGCGCGGCGTCGTCGACCTCGAGCGTGACATGCCGCCGCACGACGTGAACCTGTTCGCCCCGACCGGTACGCTCGTTGCACGCGACAGCACGCACCCGGCGCTCATCCAGCTTTTCGTGCAGGCGGCGCAGGAGGTGCACGGCAGCGCCGGATGGTTCAACGAGAAGGGCTATTTCCCGAACGGGCGCACGACGGAGCGGCCGCTCGCCGCCGAGGCCGAGCGCTTCTATCGCAGCGGCGTGCCCTTCCTGCAGCGCTACCTGCCGTTCTGGCTTGCCAACCTGATCGAGCGCATGTGGCCGGTGCTCGTGACGCTGATCGCCGTGCTGCTGCCCTTGTCGCGCATCGTGCCGCCGCTCTATGAACTGCGCGTGCGCTCACGCATCTTTCGCTGGTACGGCCAGTTGCGTGAGCTCGAATCCAACGTTGGTCGCCGCACGGCGGACGAACTGGCGCGCGATCTGGCAGCGCTCGAAGAGCGCGTCGAACACATCTCGGTGCCGCTCGCGTATGCCGACGAGCTTTATGCGCTGCGCAGCCACATCAACCTCGTGCGCGGACGGTTGAAGACCGGCGTGACGGCCGCCTGACTGCGGCCGAGCCCCTGCGGCGCGCACGTCGATTCACGGCAGCGAGATCGAGGGGTTCGAACGCATGGCCGGCTCCCGACCAGCTGCGTCGAACTTGCGCGCCTTTTACAATTCGGCCTTCGCGGCGCACCCACCCGGCGTGCCGCCACAAGGAGCACGCCACACGATGGACACTCGCACCTCCCCAACCCGACTGCGCCTCACCCAGGTGCGCGAAGCGATGCAAGGCCACGCGATCGACGCCGTGCTCGTGCCTTCGAGCGACCCGCATCTCTCCGAATATCTGCCCGCGCACTGGCAGTCGCGTGAATGGCTTTCGGGCTTCACCGGGTCGATGGGGACGCTCGTCGTCAGCGCGACCAAGGCTGCGCTGTTCGCCGACAGTCGCTATTGGACGCAGGCCGAAGCCGAACTCGCGGGCAGCGGCATCGTGCTTGAACGCATCACAAGCGCCAGCTCGCCGGCGCATGTCGAGTGGCTCGCGCGCGAAATGGCGCCCGGCCAGACGGTGGCGGTCGATGCGCAGGTCATCGGCCTCGCCGCGGCGCAGAAGCTGCTCAGCACGCTCGATGCCGCGGGCGTGAAGCTGCGCACCGACATCGACCTCTTCGCCGAGGTCTGGGCGGACCGACCGGCACTGCCCGCCGCGCCGGTCTATGAACACGAGGCACCGCATGCGACGCAGTCGCGCGCGGACAAGCTCGCGCCGTTGCGCGCCGCGATGCAGAAGCACGGCGCGACGCATCACCTCGTCTCGACGCTCGACGACATC